>CANJQE010000193.1 GCA_947476305.1 Legionellaceae bacterium | reverse complement strand
GACTCCGGCTTTATAAAGAGCCTCAATTTTACATCGATCTTCTTGTGTTAACTTCCCCATCATTTTCCTTTATAATTATGAGGTAACTTTTCAATATTATAAGACTATTTTTTTAATATCAAAAGTTGCGTTAACTAGTTGGATCTACCGTTCTTCATAATTTTCTAGAGGCTTATGAGCTCCTTCTAAACGATCGAAATTATGATGAAAAAAAAGAATACTCAAGCCCTCAAAGGGCTCAGAAAAATAAGCCTCTATCTCTTCCATAGTTTTGGAGGATAATCGTCCTTTTTTAACCCGATAAGGATTCACACTATTTACTCCAAGAATACGAGTTTCCTTACTTTCAAAGTGAACCTTTAAATCCGAATTAACATAGTGTTGATAAGACTTAAATGGACATAACATCCGGATCAAAAATTGATGAGGGTAAAGTGGGATATCATGATTACCAGGTACAGTTAACACTACTCCAGAAAGTTTTTTAGCAAAATCAACAAATAATTCATATTGTTCTTGAGTTGCCCTCTGGGTTAGATCCCCAGAGATAAGTACCACATCGGGTTGAATAGTCTGTAATTCCTGAAGAAAGGGTTCAATTAGCTCCTCTCTATGCATCCCAAAATGCAAATCGGATATTTGTAGGAGTTTCATGAGGCACCTACTAAAACGGTTAAGGCTAAAGGCAAGGATTGATAGCGTAAGGGACTTTGTAAATTCAGCACCTCTCCATCCACCGAGATTTTGATATCTTTGATCCCAGCAATAGTGATTTCAATTGGAGTCTGTGTTTTTTTAAATTCAAAACTGGTCCTTTTCTTAAAAAAATAACGAATTAATTTAGTAATTTTCAGTTTTCCATGCTTAAAGAAATAAAGACCTAAGAGCGATTGATTAAAATCATCGCGCGTGAATTTTAAAGGAAACTCATAGGAATAAAGATTATTACTAACCATTAAAAAAGAGGTTTTTAAATTATAGGGTACATCCTCATGTTTAAAACTAAGATCGAAAGTAGGATGAGAGCGTAAGGCTTGTAAAAATCCGGGTATATAGCTTAACCATTTATTATAAAATTTGGTGTAATAATCACGTTTTTTAGCAAAATGCGGATAAAATCCTAGCGAAGAATTATTAATAAAAATTGCTCCGTTCACCTCCGCTACATCAATAGTCTTTGTTGCCATATTAAGTATTGATTGCGCTAAATCATCCGGTGTTGTCGGCAAGCCAAGCTCTTGGGAAAAATGATTTAAGGTACCTAAAGGTAAAACCCCTAAAACGGTTTTTGAATGCACGCAAGTTTGAGCGGCACTTCTTATTGTGCCATCCCCTCCCCCTACGAGAAGAATAGAGTGTTTCTCTTGAGCTTCTTGCAAACGCTTCTCTAAATGTTCAGGTTCTGCTTGGTATAAAGTATATTCTAAACCATGAGCCGAGAAGGACTCTAAATAAGGAGGTAGCGCATCTGCATTCCGTGCTTTATTATTTACAACAACGCCGAGCTTCGTCACTGAACACCTCAGTAATAGTCCATTATCTACAAAAATGAGAATGGCTATGTATGTAAATTCTTCTATATAATAAGTGTATTATAAATTTATCATTTCTCTACTAAGGTTTTACTTATGGGTATATTGGCGCAACAACCTAAACAGCTTATTAATGAACTGATCCCCTCTATGGGCTATTTTCCTAATAATAGTCATTATCCCTTTCTCGTTTATAAAGAAGTCTTTCATTTTACAGAAGAAGCCCCTGACTTAATCCAGCGTTTTTTAGAAAAAAATCTCTGGATCAACTCCTGGGTCGATACTATTTATCCGATGCATCATTATCATAGTAATACCCATGAAGCCTTAGTAGTCACGAAAGGAAGCTGCCAAGTTCAAATTGGAGGAGATAAAGGTACTATACATCGTGTTGAGTCAGGGGATGTCATTATTTTTCCTGCAGGTGTTGCCCATAAAAATCTAAGCTCCTCTCCTGACTTTCAGTGTATTGGTGCTTATCCAGAAGATATAGAATACGATATCTGCTATGGAAGAGCAGAGGAACATCCACAAGTGGATGAACAGATTAAAAAGGTAGGATTACCAGCAAGTAATCCTGCTTTTGGCCCCAGAGGTTTGTTATTTAATTTTTGGAAATAAAGAGTATAGCCGTATCAATCTATACTCTTTATTTTTCTTTAAACTACTTTAAAACTATTAGATACACCTTCATAGGCATAAATTTTTTGATTCCAACCAAATTTATAATGGCCTGAATGAGTCATTCTGTACACCCCAGCTGGCGTATCCATGGGAATTTTCCAATACACATGACCATAGGCATAGGCTATCCCAATACGTTCCCAGCGATAAACGGTATTAAAATCCCAATCATGGGCAATGGTTTCCCATTCACCATTGGCGAGTTGATGTTGCACTTCTAAAAACCCTTTCATCGTTTCCAAATTATTGCGTGGATGTCCCGCCCAGAAAGAAGCATGTGCTATATCACCTTGTTGATATTCTTCATTAGGTTGTTGATGCACACTACCAAAGGCTACTGTAGGCCATTTATCATCAAAGAAAACGGGAAGAATAATATTTCCTGTATTAGAACTTAGATCTTCGGGAATAGGACCTGTAGCTGTTTCTCGTTGGTTGATAAGGTCTAAAGCCAAACCTTTAAAGCCTTGTAAATAAGCAGCTAAAGTCCATTTACCAAAGACAGTAAATCCGCCTTCATAATTTTGTTGGGTATATTCCTCAGGGGTAGTGATATAACCTGCATAAGAATTACTAAGGCCAGCAATGACCACATGACTTACTTCGTCCTGGAAGGTATCTTTTAATAATTTTTTTACTCTCCTTCCTGACATGGTAGTAAGTTCACCAGGAACACCGGCAATAATTAAAGAGCCAATTTTAAAGAGTTGAATGGGCATGTGATGGGGCACCCATGCCGGTTTATTAAGTCCTACTGCTAATAAAATAGGTTTTGGTGTCTGACATTGAGTCATTGCTTTTGTTGGGGCAGCGATAATATTACGTAAGAAATTCACAAAAGGATCAGATTCCAATTGACCTTGGCTAAATAAAAATTCTAGACCCACGCCATCGGAAGTCCCTGCACCAAAAGAATATCCCAAAGCCGCTTTACAAGTCTGTTCTTCTTTACCTCCAGTAAACTCACTGCTAATACTTGTATTTTCCATATCTAAATATTGATGACGAAAATCAAGCATCTCCCCAAGAGCTTCATTCGCTGTAGTAAATAAAGCTTTAGCCTTTTTATATTGACGCTTTCCTATCGTATAAGTATGTTGGATATCAACACAGCTCATATCATCACAGTTACCTTCAGCCACCGTATCAAAAATATTGGGACTGGCATCCCCTTCATTTGCTTGTGCAAAGGCAGCTACAAAAGTTTTCTTTTCTAAGTAATTGCTATGCATCTCTTTTTCAAACAGATAGGAGGCATATCCTTTATTGTCCCCACTTATAAGACTATTGGCCTTACTCATAGACACGCCATGCACGGCATGCCAATTAATCATGCCGATTGGCTCTCCTTGAGCATTAACTAACTTAAGCAGAGTAAAGGACTTATCGGTATTGTATGCATACTGTGTACGCTCTTCTTCGGGGTTCTTTAGATAAGCTTTGAGCGAGCGGTTTTTAGTAGTGTTAGTGAGTTCGGATTCCTCAATAAAGAGCGTTCCTGGTTCCAAATTATTATGCGCCCGAATAATAGATTGAGTAATCCCCTCTACCACCACATCATAATTATCTTGATAAAAACCTCGGACGGTAAAATTATATAAGGTCTCAAAAGCATAGCCCCCAGGCCCTGCATGAGTATGAGTAGCACTGATCATCACATTTCGATCATTATAAAGCTCGCCAAAGCGCTCTTTTAATTTTTTAATTACCCCTTGTTTGACTGATTGGAACGCCATTCCCAGATCAGCACTGACAAAAACCACTCGTTTATCATTGGATGGAGAGGCAATAATAAAAGCACGTGACCATAAACGTGAATGAATTCCTAAGCTTAATTGTTGGGGGTTTGCATAGCCCATCATATTAATTTCTGCTGCGGCACCGGTGATATCATAAATTCCTGCACCGATTTCAAAAGAAGCCTCATCCGCCCAACTAGAGAATGAATGAACTAATAAATAGCTTGCCGTGAATAATAACTTCCATTTTCCTTTTCTCTGCATTTTCATCTGTCCTCTCCTTAGAACAATTTTGTATCTTATTAAACCATAAACTTGAGTTCACACCATCTTATTTTTATTTCATCGATGCTCTAATTCCTCAGGACTTAGGAAACCCCCTAAGGTCGAGGCAAAAGAAGTTTTTAATTAGGGCGTTTAGATAAACTAAATGACCGAATTAAAAGCTTCTTTTAACGAAGAGATTGGGCGTTTTTCCTAAGTCCTGTTCTTAATAAACACTTAAGGATTTCCTGATATAATGTGTTCAATTTTTAGACCAGGAGTTTTTATGGCGAAGCAAAAAGTGTCACTCCAGCAATCTGATAAAAAATACGGTGGTTTTTACCGCTTAGTCCCTCCCCCTCAAAGCTTTTTAGAAAAAATAAAACAACTTGCTGAACGAACGATTCTTTTTCCTTATCATGCCTATCAAACTGTTGTTGGTCGCTTGCTTTCTTATTTTGTAATCAATCCTCTGTTCCGCAAAGAGGAGAAGGATGACTCATTGATCCTGCAGCACCCTACATTTCCTGATCCTTTATTTGCAAAGGAAGATGAACTATCGGTTATTAATGTGTACCCCAAGAAACATATTATTATAAGAACCATTTTAAATTGGCACCGCTTTTTTGTTAACCACATGACCACAGCACAAATTGCCAATTCAATATGGTCGCGAATATGGGCTGGGCTAGTTAATTTCCTACCCAGTGGCAAGGACTCTATTGATGGTTATTTAGATAAATTGGTAGATAAAGTATCAGAAAGGATTGAAGGTAAAAGAGGCGCTCCTTTTTCACCACAGCAAATACATTTTCGTGGTATTGAACATCTTAGTGCCGAACAGCAGGAAAGCTTATATCAAAAATTAGAAGCACGTTTACATTATGATTTTCGCCCAAATAGACAACATATTTATTTCTATACCCTACAAACAACCGATAATGCTGTTCTTGATTCTGTAGAGGTTCGTAATCCTGAAGCAGTCAATGAAGACATCTCCGAGAGGCATTTTATTATTAGACTTCTGTGTAGCGACAATTAAAATTGCGTTTTTTCAGAAGCAAAATTAGCCCCTAAAATCCCCCTTTCTGCTGGTTAGTCAAAAGTCCCATTAGTCATCTATTATAAGTTGATTAAGT
>CANJQE010000192.1 GCA_947476305.1 Legionellaceae bacterium | reverse complement strand
TACGCTCCCCAATGACTGACGCCTTTTCGTATGGCCTTATATTTTCCCTGCGGAAAAACATCCGGCCCTAAGGCTACCAGGGACTACTCGCCCGCGCCTTCGGCTCTCCATGGCTCGCAGCGATAGATAATGAGAGTATTAAGTTGTCTTTTACTTCTATTATTAAAAACGATTTTCAGATGTCTAGCGAAGCTATAAAAACTCAAGACTACAAATATATAGCGCCTCTATCTCCGTTAGAAAAGGAACTCTGTTGTTTCTATGCATCAACACTTAATTGCCCTTTTGATAAAGTAGGAGTAAATAACGAATTTAATCAATTAGGAGGCCATCGTACTTTAGGACTAAATTTACTTGCGACACTTCATCATAGATATGAGATTACGCCGCCTATTTTACTTCTTGCTCTTTTAAATAAATCTACTATTAAACAAATGGCGGAAATAATTAAAAAAGAACTTGGTACTCAGCAATTAAATAAAATTTTAGAAAAAAAACCAAGTACATTTCATATTGGTTTTTTTAAACGCTTACTTTTTAAATTTAAACTCTTACGACAAAAAAATAACATATAGAGTTCCTAATATTGGTCAAAATGATAATTGAGCAACCTCAGTCTCATCATCAGGTTCATAAGTTATCAGCTCAGTAATAGATGGAGATCGGAGAATAGTAATAACCTCTTCGGCATAGTTCACTGCCTCTTTGGTTTTATCGGTATATACATCCTTATCCTTTTTAATTTTTTCTAACTCATTAAGGATATCAAGATATTTATCTTCCAAAGACCAGTCTAATTTATCTAAAACTCTTAAGTTAAATAGTAAGGCCTCAACTTTGTCGCGTTTTGCTTTCCCAATGCGAATAGCGCCAAAAAATTGTTGCGCATTTATTGCCAGGTATTTTTCAAAGGGAGCAGCAATTATTTTTAATTCGGGATTATCAAATTGTATTCCTGGCTGTATTTTTTCACCTGCTAATACTAGCTCTTTACATAATTCTGCTGCATCGACTTCCGCCTTATCAGGCGCAGGAGTTGCGGTAAGCAAGGGCGCTAAAATACTTGAACCTATCTGTAAACTTACGGTGTAACATTGTCGAGAAGTCCAAAAAATTAATTCTAAAATGCGGACCAATAAAGTGGTTGTGGACATTGCCGTAATGGTTGTATATTCTTGCAGTAAATGCCCTACTTCTTTTAATTCCCGATAATCACTTCGACCTAATTTCTGGCCACCCTTCAAAAGCACAAAATAAATAGCATAAACAACAAAAAGCTCTTCCATGAATAATGTGGTCCCAAAACCCGCAATAATCGCAGGAATAAACTGTACTAAATTTTTTAAAGCATTAGGTTTTATTGTTCCGGTTGAATCAAAAAACTCACTAGATGCATCCAGTAAAGCAATTAAACTATCACATAGGCTTTTCGTACTATAGGTATTTGATTGTGCTTTGAAGTGTTCTAACCATTTTTTACAGTCTTCTATGCTATTAATTCCACTAAATTCAATTTCTTTGAATTTAGTGGGTTGCGTTAATTTTTCATAACAAAAGCTCAGAGTTTTAAAACAGGTTCCATTATTAAGACCACTGGAAAGTTGCTGCTCTAACCAGGTGATTTCAGGGGAATAATGGGGGGTTTTATCAGGATGAAAATTGAGAGTTAATTTTCTATAGTTTTTTTCTAAGCTTTTTAGTGTTGGACCTTCGCTTAATAAATGATCGTTAATACATTTTGTGAAACGCCTATCTAAAAGCAATAACTTAGGCTTATCAAGTTGAGCGGTATAACGACGTTCTTTTACATCAAAGGGAGTAAAAACCTCTACTAAATCTTTTAATTCCTTTTCTATAGTCATTATTACTCCTTGTAATTAGTAGTGACTTACAGACTTAGTACATCTTATTAACCGCTCTTAAATTTTATTTGTAATACTTATTTGAATATACTTAAGTTATTTCCGCTAAACAATGATTTTTTTTAAGGCTTTCGGTGAAAAATCCTACCACTAACATACTTATATAAAATCCAATCATCACATCACTCAAATAATGAAAATATAAAAACACGCGAGTGGAAGTGACTAATAAGGCCAAGCCTAAAAATACATAAAAATACCGCGGAAATAATGCCCCTAACCCTGCCGCTAAACCCGCTACTGTAATAGAATGTCCCGAAGGAAATGACCAAAATAAGTCATTAAATTTGAACCAATAAAAACCGAAAAAATCACCATCGAATAATAAATCGGGTCTTGAGCGACTCACGGTTATTTTTAAAACTAATCCTACTAAATTAGGCAAGACAACACAGGCCAATAAAAACCAAGCTCTTTGCTCATAGACCACATTTTTTTTAACAAAACGAAAGAACAATCCGAGTAAGATAAATAAGATAAAATAAATTTTCCATTTACCCACGGTAGTTAATAGATGAAGAATATGTGCATAACTTCTATAATCCAAGTGATGAAAATAAATAGCAATAGGCTTATCGAGGAATTGATAAACTAAAACTACTAATAGTGCATAAGACAAGATCATCCAAGGTTTTTTTATTACCGCAAAAAAACGTTCAAATTGGGTCATTTTTCACTCTCAATGTTAATTTAGACATAGGGCTTGGGACAATTTACCTAGTATACAGTAATACCCGGGTCAATTTAAAATTACGTGAGTTCAGGATAATATCTTTATATAGAAAAAACACATAGCGCAAAATTATCAACGAGACTTGCCCCCCTTTGCGAACGCAGTGAAGCAATCCAGATCGATGTATTATCGAAGTTCTCTATGGATTTATCATCTATTCAACTTACAATTGCTTCGCCATGGCTCGCAAAGACGAAGTGTTGCCTTAGCACGAGTGTATTATCTCTGAACTCACGTTAAAACTAGAGCTCGAAAACAAGAGGGAATTTCTATTTATACTATTATTCATTGATTAAAGAGGAATACCGCTGTTCATCAGGTAGAGTATTGGTTAAAATGCAGCATCCATATAGTTGGTCCACTAATTAATGCCAGAATTTACTATAATTCAACAAATATGTATTTGGGCTTTACCCATATTATTGGCTATTACCTTACATGAAGTAGCACATGCTTATGTAGCCTATTCTTGTGGCGATAATACAGCCAAGATGTTTGGACGTTTAAGCCTTAATCCTATACGCCATATTGATCCAATTGGCACTATAGTATTACCCCTTGTTATTGGTGCCTTAACCAATTTTAGTTTTTTATTTGGTTACGCTAAACCAGTGCCTATTAACTGGAATCAATTGCGTCATCCGAAAAGAGACATGATTTTAGTTGCTGCGGCAGGACCGGTGTCTAATCTTATCATGGCCTTTATCTGGGCAGGTATTTTTAAACTCGCTTCGTTAACACATCCAGAAACTTCTATGCCAGCTCTTTTTCTTTTAATGAGCGCTCGGGCTGGGATACTTATTAATCTTATTTTAGCTTTTCTAAATTTAATTCCTATCCCCCCTTTGGATGGGAGTAGAATTCTTTTAAGCTTTTTACCTCCTAAACAAGCCCTATTTTTTGTAAGCATAGAACCCTATGGCTTTATAGTTTTAACTCTTTTAGCCTTTACTGGAATATTAGGATATCTATTAGGTCCTCTAATTAATGGCTCTTTATCTTTATTAGCTCTCATTTATCAGTTATGAACATTCTTGCTGATGCCTCCCTTCCCGGTTTAAAAGAGGCTTTTCCTCAACCATTTCAGTTAAACTTGTATAAGAGCCATGTAGAACTAAATGATTTATTAAAAAATCAAGACATACTCCTTTGCCGTGCTAATTTAAAAGTTGACCAAGCACTATTAGCAAATAGTGCTCTATCTTATGTAGCCACAGCAAGCAGTGGGAGTGATAATTTAGATTATACCTATTTAAAAAACCGAAATATTACTGTTATCGATGCTAAAGGCTGTAATGCTACTTCAGTTGCTGATTATGTATTGAGTACTATTGCCTTTCTTGATAAAGCGGGCTTAATTCAAGGCAAAAAGCTAGGAATTGTTGGTCTTGGTTATGTAGGTTCAATTCTTTATCCTCGCTTAAAAGCAGCTGGCTTTGAGCTTTTTTGCTATGATCCTCCTAAAGCATTGCGGGATACCAGCTTTAGTAGTTGTAATAAAGAGTCTCTCTATGAATGTGATGTATTATGCATTCATGCAGAATTACATGACCATCCCCCATATTCCAGTCGTAATCTTATTAATGAATCCTTTTTACAAAATCTTAAATCCAAATGTCTTATTATAAATGCATCACGTGGAGGTATTGTTAATGAGGAAGCCATAGAAAATTCTCCCCATATTTATTGCACTGACGTTTATCTTAATGAACCGAATATTAATAAAGATCTTATTAAACGAACTACTTTATGTACACCTCATATAGCAGGACACAGTCTAGAAGCTAAATACGCTGCTATTGCCATAGTAAGTAAAAAAATTCACGAACATTTAGGTTTAGCCCTACCTCCATATAGTACTCCTCAAAAACCAAAGCTTGTTTTTTCTCAGCAATTGACTTGGCAAAAGCTCGCTTTAAGTCTTTATAATCCATTCTATGAAACGCAGCTGTTGAAACAAAGCCTAGAGCCAAAGCTCACTTTTCTTGAATTGCGTACACAACATAGCAAACGCCATGATTTTTGTACTTATTTTAATGAACAGCTTAGTAATAATATAAAAAATATATTCATCTAAAAATCAGCTTAAATCATGTGCGATTAATTTATCTTGTTGTTATATTTGTAGCGCCAATTGCTTATTATTTTGCCTAGAAGAGAAATACTATCTAAAATTAACTTATCTGAAAAAATATCTTATTACCACTGGGGTTACTATGCCAACAAATCAGGCACGCTCTGATGATGAATATAATCTACTGCAAAGGAAAGTTATAAATAAAGTAAATACAAATAATGCTGCAGATGTTTATCCGCGGGCAAAAAAACTATTTCTAGAGCAAATTAGAAAATTAGATGCAGGGAATATAAGAGAAATTGAAAATTTTTATTTAACAGTTTTAGAGTTGCTTATTGCCAGCAAGTATCTCTTAGCACGACGTGAACAAGTTGAACCACATGAGCTCGGACCAGACAAGCTCTTACCTTTTTTAATTGATCAATTCAAAACTAACTTAGCACAACATTATTTTTCTAAAATAATCCTAATTGAAAATAAATATAAACCCGGCCTTCAAGAATGGGCTCAACTACATAGTAACCTTCTTGCAGTAACTAAAGGCTTAGCAGCGTGTCGCCTGTTTTTGAGAAACCTGCCGGGACATCCAAGTCCCCGGCAGGGACAAAAACAGGCGACAAGTATGCCTCCGGCGGCCCTGGCCGTCCTGGTCCCCCTTGATTTTGATCCCCCT
>CANJQE010000191.1 GCA_947476305.1 Legionellaceae bacterium | reverse complement strand
TTAAACTCAGCTGTATACGTCTTTTGTTTTTTACTCATTAATAAGGCTTCCTAAATGTTATGACTTATTTTAACTGTTTAGGAATTAAATACTAAATTTTATTGTCCGAAAAAGTAGTGGCATTATAATTATTATAAAAAATTTGATATACTGTTGTCTTTTAAAATTAATAGACCTCTTTCAAAACTCGCTGCAGAGAAAGTGAGGAGACGGAACGCAGAACCGGAATGTACGCGCAAAGTACATGTGGATTCGAGCACTGTATCGAAGTAATCCTCCTCTGCACTCGTGTTTCGAAAGATGTCTAATGTCAGATTAAAGGGATTAATCAATGACAAAGGAACAACAGCAATCTCAACTTCACCTCGCATTTCCTGGAAATGAAGAGGCATTTGAAAATATAATAAATAAGTATCAACATCGACTTAGTCAAATTAAACCAGGAGTTCGTTTTTTTGCTCGATACATCGACTATATGCTGTTCTCATTCCTTTTTATCCTCTTGCTCTCTTATTTTATCCCTGCCTTTGATTTTGATGAAGTGATTTTTGGAATTCTCTCTTTATTCATATGGGTATTTGTAGAAACTCTATTGTTAATAACTTGGGGCACTACACCCGGAAAATGGCTGTTAAATATTAAAATAAAAACGAATGATAATAAAAAACCAAGTTTAGGACTCGTCTTTAAAAGAAGCATCAAAGTTTGGTTTTTTGGCTTAGGAATTGGCCTTCCTTTTATTACTCTATTTACTTTATGTTGCGCTTATTTTGAATTAAACAAAAATAAGAAAACCACCTGGGATCAATCCGAGCATTTTTCTATTACTCATAACCCCACCCCTCTAATTAAAATCACCCTTGCTGTATTCATCATAGGAACGCCCATTTCCCTCAATCTCTATGAACTCTATACAACAAGACACCATATCCATGAAACCATAAAATATCAGGGTTTATCAGCGCTTTAATTAATTGCCCTAACTGGAAGGACAGATGATGACAAACTATTTAGAAGGGAAAAAAGCTATTGTCACAGGAGGATCAAAAGGTTTAGGTGCTGATATCGCCCTTGCCCTGACTCGAGCTGGGGCGTCGGTAGTAATTTTAGGGCGCGATTTAGAGGGGCTCAAAAAAACTCAAGCGCTTATTGAACAACAAGGCGGCAGTTGTTTTGTTGTTCAAGCCGACCTGCAAGATACCCAAGCCATTGAGGAGGCAAGTAAAAAAACTCTAGAACTGAGTCCTTCTTGGGACATTCTGGTTAATAATGCTGGAGTAAGTAAAGCCCTTCCTTTACTTGAAACCACAGCCGAAGATTGGGACGAACTCTTCAGAATTAATGTACGCGCTGCATTTCTATTATCTAAATACATAGCCCCACAAATGATCCAACGGAAATCGGGCAAAATTATCAATGTCTCCTCCTTAGGCACTTTTTATGGGACTCCAGGCTTAGGAGCTTATGCCGCGTCCAAAGCAGGCTTAAATCAACTGACCAAAACAATGGCTGTTGAATGGGGTGGCTCTAATATTCAAATCAACGCGGTATGCCCTACCGTTATTTTAACCGACATGGGTAAGTTAATTTGGGATGATCCTAGCCGTAAAGAAATGCGAGAAAAAATAGAAAAACGCATCCCTTTAAAGCGCTTTGCAAAACCCAAAGAAGTATCCGATCTAGTGGTTTTTCTTTCCGGAGCCGGCTCTGATTTTATGAATGGCTGTATTATTCCCATAGACGATGGCGCCAGTCTAAATCCAGCATAGAAAGACGTGGCTATTGTTGATTCATTAGCCACTGCTTGGTTCTTGAATGCTCGCCTGTTGTTGCTCGACCCATTTGCTGTACAATCACCTTCTACAGTACTTAGGATGACTTAATCAACAAACCTTGGAAAACAATTAATGAAGGAATTTACCTTTCTAAAAATAATTAATTTTGACCATCAGCTAAAAATATACGAGTTGATGAGTACCTCCATTCAAAAAGAGATTTCTGATTTAGAATCAAAGAACCATTTACATAAACTAACCAAGGATGAAGCGCGTAATCTAGAGTTTTATACACAAAGTTTAGATATCTTAATTAAATCTACCTTCCTGCAAATTTATGCGCAGCTAGAGGAGTCCCTCTATCATGAGTGTGAACAGCAAGACCTTAAGAAAAATGCCAGTATAGTGCGATTTGAAACAGCACTTAGTGAACAAGGATTCAATATTGAAGGTGAATATTGGAGAAACTTACTTGAAATTGCTAAAATTCGTAATTGTCTTTTACATGGAAATGGACGATTAGATAGTGATCGCTATGGTGAAGATACCAGAGAGACAATAAATTCACTTAACTCAGATGCAAAAACAATTCTCATTGAAATAATTGATTTAAAAGGTCATAGAAAAGGCAGCTCTAAGATTAAAATCAAGAATGAATTCCTTCCCTATTGCATTAACCTCATTAAAAATTTTATTAATTCTCAAAAATAGAAAAGAGAAAATACTGAGAATAAATAAACTTATTCTGGATGTGAAAGGCGCTAAACATAGGTCTAATTTTAATCTTCTTAAGTTTAAGTTCTGGGGGAGCTAGCGTCTGGGGCATCAGAAGCAATTGACGTGCTCGGTCTAGCATCCGCTACATCGACTTTAAATTGGCGTTGCGCTTCTCGAACTGCTTCAAGCTCACGCACTGAAGGAGCCGCTCCACCCTCAACGCTTGCCTTTTTTACTTCGGAAGGATGTGCTGGAACCCAAGAGGCGTCATTGTCCTGACCTGTGACTTGTGATTTTACCAAGTCTGATAATTCGGTAGCACAAAAGTTATTATTCTTTACAGACAATCTATCACTACACGCCAGCTCATAATTTTTAGGTCCAGAGATGACCATGACTGATTCCATAAATGCACTTCGCCAAAAATTTAAAGATAATTCATTATTGTTTTTTTGACATTCATTAATTTCTAGTTCAATGAATTGTCTTAGTTCAAAGATGAGGTCCTCGGGGGGCATTGCAGAGAGGGATTTTCTTTTTAATTCATCAATAAGATTCGCTAAACGTGAACAATCTTCAGGACTGCCTAATTTATCTGAGACGGCCAATCGCGATAAACCAATTGAACTGTAGCCTTCAAGTATGTTTTGCTGAATTTTATCCACAAGCGTTGAAGCAACGCCAGGTACTACGGCGACCACATCATTGCAATATTGACTTCTCGTCACAGGGAACAGTATTGGTGATTTAATTGTAATGATTTTATCAATCGTTTCCTCAGTAAATGGTACATCGAAATCCGTATAGATCCCTTTGCGAGAACAAGGAGTCAGTATTCGAATAATATCACTCGCCGCCGCGGGATTCCCTCCACCTCCACCTAAATTAGCTAATTCTTTTACTGCGATCGCATAGAGAGCTCGTTCCCTATCGTTTTGTAAACCTTCCTGAAATTCAGATGAATCACTATCAATAAATATAATGTTGCCACATTCAATCGCTTGGAATTGCTCCTGAATTCGTTCTAGATCACTCTTTCCTAGACTATCTAAAATGGCTGAGCTGTAAACAATGGTAAAGTGTTTATCTGCATTGCTCAGTACCATTTCAATCATTTTATTTTCAATAGCCTGATATTTTTTTGCAATAAATTGACTGGAGTCTGTTGAAAACCAAATTTTGACCCAATTGGTTGTTGGAAGCTGGTAGAAGGTAGTAGTCACTATCTCCTCCGCTATCATGATACACCTATCTTTAATTATAGCTTGCAAATAATAGTCTATTTTTAAACCAATTAAGGCCCGGTTATTGTTTTGCCATTTAAATCGGCTCTGTCGCAAAATTATTACGGATGTAAAACACAGAAACTCTGAACGAGTTTATGCTGCGAGTTCGTATGGATACTCAAAATATCAACGGTCAATAAACGTTCTTAATTTTATTTTTTTTGAACTTTCGATTTAATTTTCTTAAAAATCAAATAGGCGAAAACAGCTATTGCGCCAGAACTAACTCCTACTAAGAGATCAATGCCCATCAAGGTGATTGAAGATAGATGCTCGGTGTAATGATGAATAGCAGGTATTCCATGTGTAATAATGCTACCGCCTACTAAAAACATAGCAATAGTTCCAGCCACCGCTAAAAACTTCATCAGTATCGGTGCTGCGCCAATTAAAAGAAGTCCAATTTGTTTGATCGGGCGCTTTTTCTCACGCAAAATAAAGCCCAGATCATCCAATTTCACAATGCATGCTACAAAACCGTAAACACCAACGGTCATTACTAAAGAAATAATAGCTAATACGATTACTTGATTGACTAAGGAGGTCGCAGCGACTGTGCCTAAGGTGATTACAATAATTTCAGCCGACAATACAAAATCAGTGCGCACCGCCCCCTTAACTTTATCTTTTTCAAATTGCTGTAGATCAATATCTTGCAAATCTATTTTATGTTCCGAGTGCTCATTTTTTTTATGAAAAAATTTTTCGAGGATTTTTTCAAAACCTTCAAAACATAAATACAAGCCACCTAACATCAATAAAATACTCACCAAGGGTGGGACAAAAAAGCTGATTAAAAGTGCTAAAGGAATTAAGATTAATTTATTAATGGCAGAGCCCTTAGCCACAGCCCAGACCACGGGTAATTCCCTATTTGCATGGAGGCCTATTACTTGCTCCGCATTGAGGGCTAAATCATCACCCAACACACCGGCTGTTTTTTTCGTTGCGATTTTGGTCAAGACAGCCACATCATCAAGTGCACTCGCAATATCATCAAGCAGTGCTAATAAACTGGTTCCTGCCATATCTCAACCAACCTTAAATGTAACGACTCTCTTAAATACTAAAGCAAATTCGAAACAATTCAAATGTTGCTTGTCTTTAGCTTAACCTGCTGAAGACCTTTTTTATGGCAATAAATTAAAATGAGTTTCGGAAAAGGAGTCGATTTCCCCCTTTAAATGAAATTATTTTTACCGCGCCAATTGCAAATGATAATCATTATCAATTAGGATGTCAGCTAATTCTTACCATTATTTACTAAAAATGATTAAAATAATTGCATTTTTTGCCGCAATTTTACTGATTCCACTCGATATTTTTGCAAAACCTTGAGTTTTTGAATGGCGTCCTAAACGATTCTCCTATGATGGACATCTATTTTTTAATGCCACTAATTCAGCAGTCCAAGGAGAGCGCTATTTACTGAATCAACAATTATCAAACCTTAAATTAGGCTCTGAATTGCAATTTAATGATTGGTGTGTAGCGACAATTATTTTTGCGTTTAGAGGACAGCAATAAATTAAGCTAAAATAAGCCTTTCTGCAGGAAGAGAAGTGTACATCAATTAAACTAAAATTGTCTCTAATTTTCGTTATTAATTTATTAGTGATGAAGAGTAACAATGG
>CANJQE010000190.1 GCA_947476305.1 Legionellaceae bacterium | reverse complement strand
TTTTTCCGCAGGGAAAATATAAGGCCATACGAAAAGGCGTCAGTCATTGGGGAGCGTAGATTTTGAGGCCCGAAGGGGGATCAAAATCAAGGGGGACCAGGACGGCCAGGGCCGCCGGAGGCATACTTGTCGCCTGTTTTTGTCCCTGCGGGGGACTTGGATGTCCCGGCAGGTTTCTCAAAAACAGGCGACACGCTGCTATTTATTTGCTTGAATTTATCGAGATCAAGAAATAAAACCGCAACATGATGATCATGGCGCAATACTTTAGCTAAAGCTAGGTCTAGGCGATTTTCATACATCATGCGATTAGCAAGACCCGTAAGCATATCAAAATTAGCTCTAACCCTGAGAATCCCTTCAAACTCTTTTCTCAGAATGGCGTATTGAATTGACCTTTTTAAATCCAAACCATCTAAATTATCTTTAAACACATAATCTTGCGCTCCTTGCCTTATAGATTCTAAAGCAGTTTTTTCATCTTGGTAGCCCGTAAGATAAATAATTGGTAAATTAGGAGCCATATTTTGAATACTATGTAAGCCACTAAACTCATGGGCATCCGGCAGGGAACGATCTAAAAGAGCGAGATCAAATTGTTGTTGCACTAAAACATTTAAAGCCTCTTCTAAGGTGCTGACATGGAGAAGTTTATGAGTGCCGGGCATTCCTCTCTCCAATTCTCTTTGAATTAGAATAGCGTTGCCCTGAGAGTCTTCAATAAGCAAAATAGACAAGGGCTCTGATGATGACTTGACATGAATCATATGCTCCTCCTGTAGTCTATACACTTTAAAACCGCTTTTTGAACACTTTATAATTTAATTAGAACGATGCGTTACTACAATATTAAAACAAACAGACTCAATTTTATTTAAAACTTTACTAAAGCTTTCAATATCTAGGGGCTTAGTTAAATAACCATTAACCTTCGCTTTATTGCTTTTTTTTATGTCACTTTCAGCACATGAACTAGAAAGAATAATGACGGGAATATGCTGTAGTTTTGAATCATTTTTAACTGCTTTTAATACTTCATGGCCACTAATACCCGGCAAATTTAAATCAAGCAAAATAATATCAGGTAATTCCATTACACTGTATTGGCCTTCTTGATGCAGCATCGCTAATCCCTGTTCACCAGTCATAGCAATAGTCAGACTATTAGTTACTTTTGCCTGTTTTAAAGCATGTCGCGTTAATAATATATCTCCTGGATTATCTTCCACTAACAAAATACGAGCAACTCTCTCCTGCTGAAATACTGCTTCTGTATTCATAAAGACTCCGTTAATTGCGTTTTAGGCAAAGTAAAATAAAAAATACTTCCTTGTTCAGGCGCAGGCCCTACCCATATTTTACCACCATGGCTCTCAACAATTTTTTTACAAATTGCCAATCCTAAGCCAGTTCCTTTTATAACATCCCAAGTATGCAAACGGCGAAAAGGTTGAAATATCTGTTCAACAAATTCATCAGGGATACCTAAACCATTATCTTGAACGAAAATACACCATTCTTTGCCTCGGTCTTCTACACCAATATGAACTTGAGGTGTAATCCCTTTAGCTTGATATTTAATGCCATTAATAATTAAATTTTGCAACAATCGCATAAATTGTATTGGATTGCCTATAAAACTGGGTAATTTATCATAGCTTATTTCTGCGTTTGCTTCCTCTATAGGAATTTTTATATTTTCTAGAGCGTGCTCTAGAAAACGCGCACCATCAACGGCTTTAAATAAACGAGCCTCATTAGAAACACGAGAATATTCAAGAAGATCTTGAATCATTTCTTGCATTCTCTTTCCTGAATCAGAAACTATCTCTAAATATTGTTTCGCTTCCTGAATCAGTTGATTACTGTAATCTTTCATTAAAATATCACTAAAACAAACGATCATGCGCAAAGGCTCTTGCATATCATGAGAAGCTACATAAGCAAAGCGCTCTAATTCCATGTTAGAATTAGTTAATTGAGTCATTAATTTTTCTTGAGCAGCTTCAGCTTGTCTTCGATCCGTAATATTTTGTATTTGCGCAATAAAATAGTTGGATTTTCCGTCACTGCGCCAAGCAAGGGTAACATTCAGAGAAATCCATATAATCTGTCCATCTTTACGAAAATATCGTTTTTCAAGGTGATAAGTATTAATTTTTCTCTCAAGCATTTGAGTTAGATAATCTAAATCTATTTGTAAATCATCAGGATGAGTAATACTTTGAAAATCAGTCTTCAATAACTCCTCCTCTGTATACCCCACCATGTCAGAGAAGGCCTTATTTACTTTAAGCCATTTTCCTGTGGGCGATACTAGAGCCATACCAATTGCTGCGTACTCCATAGAAGATCGAAAAATCGCTTCACTATTTTTTAGTGCCTCTTCTGCTTTTTTACGCTCTGTAATATCGCGCATCACTGTAGTCAAACAAATAGGATTACCTAAAGGATCGCGGTACAAAGACAGGGTTTGCAAAACAGATATTTCCTTTCCTGTTTGCTGATGTAAAAGTGCTGTTTCTGCAGTCCACGTACCTTCTTTAAAAACTGCGGGGATGCCTTGGTTATACACTAAATTAAAAGCCCAAAGGGGGTGCATATTGGCAATTTTCATTATCGACAAATCGGCATCCTCCGCTAAACCAATCATTTTTTTTGCGCTACGATTATGGTATAAAAGATTCCCCTGTAAATCAGCCATACCAATAAAATCAGGAGATTCATCAATAATTGAAATTAACTTAGAGCGCTCCGCTTCTAATAAACGACGTTGAGTGATATCACGTACAATCATAGCAAAACCAATCAAATTACCAGCGCTATTTTTTAGAACCTCAACAATAAGACTGGCCCCAAATTTTGTTAAATCTTTACGAATATACTCACTTTCCCCTTCAAATTTTCCCGTGAAAATCGCTTTCTCTAGTATCTTTTGGGGGAATTTATTTTTTATTTCCTCTTCGCTAAAAAGCACAGAAAAATTACTTTTAATTATTTCTTCTGAACTAAAACCATAAATACGTTCCGCACCATTGTTCCAAGTTTCAACCTTACCCTCAAGATCCAACCAAAAAATGGCATAATCATGAATATCATCCACTAATTGTTGATGGCGCCTCTCGCTTTGATCCAAGGCCTCTGATTTTTCAGTAAGTAATCTATTACGTTGTACCGCAGTAATAGCATAATAAAAGGTGCTACCGATTAATAAAGAAAAAAGCACACCACTTAACAATTCTAAATAAGGTAAAAAAGAACTATTTTGCTCAAAAAATTCTTTTCGTGGACTAATCGTCAGAGTCCAATTTTTATTAAAAAGAGGAAAAACCACAGAAATTGAGTTAATAGTATTAGTTTTTACTGCAGAACTATAAATCAACTTATCACCATCCTTTAGATCAGTATAGAACAAATTACCTGTCTGTGGGGATAAGGCTTGTGTGACTAAGCGCTCCGTATCATATACGCCTATTATATATCCTTGAAATTGCTGCTTTACATAAAGAGGGACAAAGACAATAATTGCTGGATATTGATTCATAAAATTTATAGGATGAGAAATAATAATTCGCGAATGATCTCGCTCTACTTTAAATAAATTTTTGTTTGCCTCATCAAAGTTAATAAACTGATTTAGTTCATCGGAAATTAGCGGCTCTACCCAGCGTACTTGATTTTTGTTATCAGCCCACAAAATGACTTTTAAGGCATTTGTATCGGAAATATAATTATGTACATCATTTCTCCACTCATTTTGTGGCGTCCCTCCTCGGATTTCCCAGCGTTGTGCCATACGCCGCTGAGCAAGAATAGAATAGTTCATTTCATCAACAATACGATGCTTAACTAGTTGACCTTCTTCTTGGAGATGGAGGATTAGTAATTTACTTTCTCTTTCCATACTTTCCATCCAAAGTGCGATGGAAAAAAGACAAACCATGGATGAAATAAGGACAGACAACCAAATAGCTAGGATACTTCTACTTTTGGGGAGTTCATCTTGCCATGCATAAGCACTAAACCCTAGTCCCATTAGAATAAATACGACTGCGGCTTGAGGTGACATCGCTGAAAACTGACCAAAACTATAAGCCATTTCTACGCCAGTCATATATCCAGCTAGAGGAACTACTCCCGCAATTAAAATACAGGCTGCAAATAAACGAATTAAAAAGTAATACCCCTTAGGTTTAGAAGCTTTTACATTTAGTAATATAAGGCTTGCTAAAAAAAAACCCCAGGCTGTAATGGGAGCCATACGACCAGGGTATAAGGTTTGAAAGGAAATGTAGGATTTCAAAAAAAATTGATCAACTCCTAAATTATGATTGAATCCATATTCTAAAAGAGTTAAGCCACTTATAGGGAGAAGACCTATACCGCATAGGATAGCTAATTTATTGTAATTAGTAGAAAGTCCTAATAATCCAAGTCCAGATAAAATAAAGCTTAAGGTGGTATTAAATTTAATAGGCGTATAAGTAGGTACTAACTGCACTAGTGGGATTTTATGAAGCAATAAAGAGCTTAAAAAGATAATACCTAAGAAAAAAACAACGACACCGCAACTTTTAATCATCCATACTGATGTTTTCTTTGAAATCATTATGCTTCCTATTGCCGCACAACATCTTAAATATTCGATTTCCTTATTGCTTATAAGTGTTATCGACAAATTCAGTTTTTACTAAATATCCTTTATATATTGAGGAAAATTTAACCAAAGAAAAGAAATGCTACTCCATTATTTACAAAATCAAAAAGAAGATGATAATTTTTAGTTATGATTACTCGGCTGCAATAAGTCAGATAAATCGTCGGCATGATCTTCTTAATCTTTTAAAATGTCTTCCAACATGCGTCGAGTTGTAGGATCACTAGCGCCAAACCATTGAATCAACTCTCTATAAACCATAATAGCTATTCGTTCTGCAATTAAATCTTCTTTCACTAAGGCTAATAAATTAGTGCCTGAGCCATATTCAGTAGCTGTTCTTTGTTGAATAGTGATGGGATTAAAATCAGGATCACCACCTAATTGATTAATACGCTCTGCAATCATCATCATATGCCGCTCTTCATCAAGAGCATGTTCTGCAAACTCTGCGACTACTTGCGGTTTATCAATTCCTTTAGCTATTATTTGATGATGCCGGTAACGCAACACGCACATAATCTCAGTAGCCAATGCCGCATTTAAATGTTTACAGGCCTCAGTAATATCAAGAGGATAATCTTTAGTTACTGCCCCATCATCTAAAGACAATCGCTGCGAGCCATGGAGAGCCGAAGGCGCGGGCGAGTAGTCCCTGGTAGCCTTAGGGCCGGATGTTTTTCCGCAGGGAAAATATAAGGCCATACGAAAAGGCGTCAGTCATTGGGGAGCGTAGATTTTGAGGCCCGAAGGGGG
>CANJQE010000189.1 GCA_947476305.1 Legionellaceae bacterium | reverse complement strand
TTGATGGCAGATCTGCCAATGATTTTTAGATGGAATTTTATTACCACCACTTTGTGGATCGTATGTGTATACCCATTTGCTCATGCCGTTAGGCTAGCATAATGGCTAGTTTAAGAAAACCTCAGTTTGTGACCGCGCGCAGTATACAACAAAGCCACGAGATACAGTGCCATCCATGGTATTCATTGCACTCCATAGCTCAGAAGCTTTTACCCAACAGGCATGGTATTTATAGCGAGCCACATCTAAAAATAGAAAACGATCGCTTTCTTTATCATAGGCTGCGATAGGAGAATGATGGCCGCCTCCAGATTCTTTTATTCCTGTTCTAAGGAGATTAGCAATCACTGGTTTATTATCTGCCAGCGCTTCTTTTATGAGGCTTCTCGTGTTGTCTAAAGATAATTGATTGGCATGATAGGCTTTAGCATGTACACCGTGAGTATTCATGGCCGCAGCAAGTTGGTCCAAGGTCATTCCTGATTTAGCCACATCTTCTTTCTTTACAATTTTAGCTACGTTGTCAGTAAAAAAATTATCCTGGGTGAAATACTTAAAGGGTTTGTGTTGTAAATCATCAGGAGGTGGGACATTTAATGCATTGAGGATCATAGTGGCACTGGCTACATTACAATAAGTGACACTTTCTTGGGTAGTATAATTTTGCAATAGGTTTATAGTTGTCTCATTAGCACTATTTTTAAGTAATTGCTGGCCTGCGGAGCTAGTAAAATCTATTACATTAGAAGGTAGAGGTAAAACTGCATGTGCTGTATAAATAAAGGACCAAGAAAGAAGAGTAACACTCATCCATTTTTTCATTATTAAACTCCATGTAGTGTTCTTCTTCCTGAGGAAGAAGAATTGATTGCTATTTGGATCCTAAATAATCTTTTTTACCAAGATCTAAGCCATTATGACGTAAAATCGCATAGGCCATACTGACATGAAAATAAAAATTGGGAAGCGCAAAATGAAGTGCGAATTCTTCTCCTTTAAAATTTAAGTCTTGGCCTCCAATCTTTAAAGAAATAGAGCGCTCTTCACTACCATCTACTTGAGAGGCAGTCACACTTTTTAAAAAGCTAATTGTTTTATGAAGACGCTCATGCAATTGCGCAAAGGTGGTTTCAGTATCAGGAAAGCTAGGTATTTCCATATTGGCTAAACGAGCAGCGCAGCCTTTTGCAGAGTCTGTTGCTATTTGGATTTGACGTACAATAGGGAGCATATCAGGGGCTAGACGAGCATTCATTAATACTGAAGGGTCAATTTTTTTGCTTTCAGCATAGTGATCTGCTTTTTTTAACATAGCAGATAAGTTTGTTAACATACTAATAAAAACAGGAACAGTAGCTTTATACATTGATAGAGACATAATATTTCCTAAGTTAATGATTAAAAACATACTATAGTTACAACTGAATCTTGTAAAATGTAGCAGAGAACGAATTAATTTACTAATTAATCACTGAAAGAGAGCACAATGCAATATTTCTTTTAATTTTCAGTATTTGATTGCTCCATTTCTTCTAATATGTTATAAATAACGCGCTAAAAATACACACACATTTCGGCACATACGTTAGGGTCCCTAGTGGGTTTCGTATGGGGAATGTGGAGGCTTAACCCTGGAGAGTAATATGAGTAAAGTAAGTATGCGTGAACTGCTTGAAGCAGGTGCACATTTTGGACACAGAACCCGTTTCTGGAATCCAAAGATGAGTGAATATATTTTCGGTTCAAGAAATAAAATTCACATCATCAATCTTGAAAAAACACTGCCTATGTTAAATGACGTAGTAAACTACGTAGGTCGTTTAGCATCAAATAAAGCTAAAATTCTTTTCGTTGGTACTAAAAGAGCAGCACAAGACAGTATTCGTGAACATGCGAAGCGTTGTGGCATGCCTTATGTAGATCACCGCTGGTTAGGTGGAATGTTAACAAACTACAAAACTGTTCGTCAGTCTATTTTCCGTTTAAAAGAATTAAAAGAGATGAAAGAAAAAGGCCTCTTCAATGACATGATAAAAAAAGAAGCGTTAATGTTAACTCGCGAGCTTGAGAAATTAGATCGTGGTTTAGGTGGTATTGAACACATGGGTGGTTTGCCTGATGCTCTATTTGTAGTCGATGTTGGTTTTGAGCACATCGCTATTGAAGAAGCTCGTCGTTTAAAGATTCCAGTGATTGGTATTGTTGATACGAATAACAGCCCAGATAACATTGATTATGTTATTCCTGGAAATGATGATTCAATGCGTGCTGTAGATATTTATGTACGTTGTATTGCTGATGCAATCCTTGATGGTAAAGGCACTAATACAGTTGGTACTACGTCATCTGATTCTGAGTTTGTTGAAGTATCTTCTGATACTGAAAAAACTGGGGAATAATTACTATTTAAAGAAGGGGGCGTATTAATATTGCCCCCTTTTTGTTATGTGGAGAAAAGATAATGTCAACAATTAGTGCTGGATTGGTTATGGAATTGCGTAGGCGTACTGACGCAGGCATGATGGAGTGTAAAAAATTTCTAATAGCAACTAACGGTGATATAGAAGAAGCAATACTGGAAATGCGTAAAGCAGGTCAAGCTAAAGCAGATAAAAAAGCGGATAGAGTAGCTGCTGAAGGTGTGATCGTTATTGCTCGTACTGCTGACGAATCTACAGCTGTAATGATTGAAATTAACAGCGAGACTGATTTTGCAGCGCGCGATACAAACTTCACTGGTTTTGCAGACGCTGTGGTTAATGCTGCATTAAATAGTACTACTACTGATATTGATGCCTTATCAAGCCAAACATTGCAGGACGGTACGACAATCGAACAAGCAAGACAACAATTAGTAGCGAAAATTGGAGAGAACATTAAGTTGCGACGTGTTGCTCGTCTGCATTGTGATAGTGGTGTTGTTGGCTATTATCTCCATGGTTCACGTATTGGTGTTATGGTTGCAGTAAAAAATGGTAATGAAGCTTTGGCAAAAGACATTGCTATGCATATTGCTGCTAGTAAGCCTCTAGTAGTAAGCCGTGATCAAGTTTCAACAGACGCTATTGAAAATGAAAGAGAAATTTTCACCGCTCAAGCTAAAGAAAGTGGTAAGCCACAAGATATTATTGATAAAATGATCGAAGGTAGAATTAATAAGTTTGTTGATGAAGTAAGCTTATTAGGTCAACCTTATGTTAAAGATCCAAACGTTAAAGTAGGCCAACTTCTAAAAGAGAAAAATGCTGAAGTTATCTCTTTTATCCGCTTTGAAGTGGGTGAAGGTATAGAGAAGAAAGAAGATAATTTTGTTGAGGAAGTGATGGCTCAGGTTCGTTCATGATGAATGAGAATAAACCAAAATTAAAATACAAACGGATTCTCCTGAAATATAGTGGCGAAGCCCTTATGGGCAAGTTACAGTTTGGTATTGATCCTTCAGTTCTTGATACTTTAGCTCAAGATGTTGCTGAATTGATTAGTATGGGTGTTGAAGTTGGATTAGTTCTTGGTGGCGGCAATCTATTTCGTGGTAAGGCATTGTTTCAAGCCGGTGTTGGTCGTGTTACTGGCGACCATATGGGCATGCTAGCAACAGTAATGAATGCTTTAGCAATGAGAGATGCTTTAGAGCGGATTGATTTGCCTGCGCGGATTATGTCAGCGATTCCTATGTTAGGAGTCGTCGATTCTTATCATCGACGCAAAGCCATTACTCATCTTCGTAATGGGCAGGTAGTAATTTTTGCTGCAGGAACAGGTAATCCTTTCTTTACTACGGATACAGCTGCTTGTTTACGTGCTATTGAAATTGGGGCTGATGTTGTTTTAAAAGCTACAAAAGTAGATGGTGTTTATTCTGCTGATCCCGTTAAAAATCCAGACGCAGTGCGTTACGATTATTTGACGTATATAGAAGTATTAACTAAAGGTTTAGAAGTAATGGATTCTACGGCAATTTGTTTATGTCAAGATCAAGGGATGCCTTTGCAAGTGTACGATATGATGGCGCCTAATGCATTAAAACGTATTGTTGTAGGTGATCGCGTAGGAACTATAATCGGAGCGAATCATGATCAATGAGATTAAGCAAGATTCAGAAAAACGAATGAAAAAAACTATAGAATCTTTACAGATAGATATGACAAAGATTCGTACGGGAAGAGCTAATGCTGGGTTACTGGATCATGTCCAAGTGGATTATTATGGTACGATGACCCCCTTAACTCAAGTAGCAACTATTAATACGAGTGATTCCAGAACTTTATTAGTTACACCATGGGAAAAAGCCATGGTTGCAGCGATAGAAAAAGCTATTCTTACTGCTGACTTAGGTTTAAATCCGTCTACTGCGGGAAGCGCTATTCGTGTTCCAATGCCGGCATTAACAGAAGAGCGCCGAAAAGAACTGATTAAAGTAGTTCGTCATGAAGGGGAACAAGCTAAAGTCTCTGTGCGCAATATTCGTCGTGATGCTAATAATCAACTTAAAGATTTAGTTAAAGATAAGTCTATCTCCGAAGATGATGAGCGTCGTGCTGTTGAAGTCATTCAAAAACTGACTGATAAATTTATTACTGAAGTAGACACAGTATTAGCAGTAAAAGAAAAAGATTTAATGGAAATTTAAAGGTAGTACTGAGTTTTATTCAGGAATAGCTGTATTATTTGAACGAAAAAGGCTGGGAAAAATGCTCCTATAGCTGCTCTTTCTCCTAGCCTTTTTCGTTCAATTCGCACTCAAATCCAACCGTTCACCAAGATTTCTACATCTTCTCTTGATACTATTCCAATCAGTTTTTTCAAAATATTTTTACATCGTTAGGCAGAGGAGCTTCGAGCAATGCAACACACTGTTTGATATTTCCGTCTTTGCGAGCTATAGCGAAACAATCCACTGGAGTATAAATTATTTCCCCGGGTATTTTTGTAGCTCATTATTTTGAGGTTATAAATTATTTGTAAAATAAAGGACCCTTTTATCTGGTTTTTATTTATTAATCGATTGTGCTAAATTAGGTCCAATATATAGTCCAGGTATACTTTGTACGAAACTTTAATTTCATCATGAGCATTTACAGCTAAGTACGCTATTTTAGCGCTTTATCAAGAGGCTCAGTTAATTTCCTGCTTTTTTTACCAAAGGGTGCGCCATCGGCACTACTGTCCGGTTTAAAAGTCACCCGCAAATGTCCGGATACATTTGTCGCATCGTTGCTTTTATCACGTCGTTGCGAGCGTCAGCGAAGCAATTGTAAGTTAAAAAAGGATTAAACTCTCTTTACTGAGTGAAAGGAATCAAATACCGTTCACTCAGAGAGAGAAGACGTTTTCCCGCATAAGGAAGACGTACGGGCGTGAGCGACCGAGAAGCAATTGATTAACTGTTCGTATGGATCATGGTACTCTAGCCCCATC
>CANJQE010000188.1 GCA_947476305.1 Legionellaceae bacterium | reverse complement strand
TTCAGAAAGTACTTCTGCTAAGGCTGGTAATCCGGTAACATCTCTCATGGCCATTCTTTTAAACTCCTTATTTAAGAAACTGAAGTTTAACTGATGGCCACCTACCTAATTAAGCCAATTTAATTTTACAGAAGAAATGTTACACCACCGTTTTTTTGGTAGAGCACTAAATTAGGATCATTATTGTTCATTGATAAATATTGTAAATAATACATATCAAATTGATAAGGATGTTGATATAAGCGCTTAGCAATGATGGTTTGATAAAATTCGCGTTCAAAACGGTATTCTTTATCAGAGAGCAGATCAATTTGACGTTGTTTAAGGGCTTGTTCCCATACTGGGGTGATTATATTAAGATAAACATTCATCATTCCATCCCAAGTCGTAGTTAAGACTTTTCCTTGTTCTTTAATTTGCTGCTCTAACTGTTTAATTTTTTCTTCTTGAGCCTTTAAGGACAATTGTGGAAAACTGGTTGCCATAGGAACTATTTTCCGTATTTTTTGCTCGGATAGTTTCGCCATTTTGAGGAAATCATCTAATTCAGGATCATCAAGTTCAGGTATAATCCCTTGATAATTATTATAAATATCGTTAATTAACTTCCCATTATACTGTGGAGTACGAGAAATAAAGTGTTCTTTGCTAAATAAAGTCGCCCATTCTAATAAATAATAGTCTGAAGTGGATAAAGGAATATCCATGGTCATATCTTCTAGGGTCGCATTTCGATGTGCTGAAAACATAGTCGGGGCAGGCTCTCTTATTTTTTTACCAGTCAGTATATCAATACCTGTGTACCATTCAGTAAAAGAGCGCTCATAGCCCTGATAGGTTGCTCCATCAGCATCGGCGGTGCATCCACTTGCCCCATGGTCAGGAGTGATTGCAGTAAAACCACATATTTTAGGATTGGCGCTTGGATAAATGTCTTTATAGCTTACCGAGAGTTGATGAAAACCTCCTGAAAAACATTGGGACATCTGAAAAATAATATGTTGAGCATTTATTTGATTTAATAAGCTGCTTAATTCATTTTTGGATAAACAGGCCTTATAAAAATCTGGAGCATTAGTAAAGTTATTAATCAATTTTTGATCGTAATGCCATAGGTCAATGCAGTTATTTACGTAAGGGTTGTTTTCTTTTTCTTCAGAAAAAGCATCAGGCATCCCATGATCGCTTACAAATAATAAGAAATTTTGTTTAGAATTAATTTTTTGCGAGGCTGGTGAAAAAAAATAGGAACTTACATTTCCTTTACTGGCCATTTGGTTGTTAGGAATAATACCTGCGAGCATGACATCCGTTTTATTGTATTTATCTTCTTTAGTGTTTTCAATTTTATGTACATCTAGTAAAGGATTAAGCGTTGTCTCATTATTACCTGCACCAAAGTAAATGCTCACAGCATTTTGCCCATATCGAGCTAGTAAATTTTCATATAAAGTCTTAGTCTGTAGGTATTGAGAATAGTGATTTAATCCAGGATCATCCCCGCCTGATACCACAAGGATTTGATTTTGGGCGAAAACCAGCGAGCAGGTCAAAGGCAAAAGACTAAGAAGGAATTTTTTCATAAAATCCGGGGGCAGGGGCAAGATGGATAAAGAGTAACTGATGAATAACTTAAGTACAACAATAAGGAATGAGGCCTTGAACTAGAGTTCAGGGCCCTAGCTTAAAATGATTATTGTAGAGCTGGTGAAATAGTTTGTAACAGCGCTTTAAATACTTTGGGCGTACCGGCAACCACATTACCTTCTTTGATAAAATCATCGCCGCCTTGCACGTCACTGATTAATCCCCCAGCTTCTCTAATTAATAATGAGCCAGCAGCAATATCCCAGGGTTTTAAGCCAAATTCCCAAAAGCCATCTAAACGAGCACTTGCAACGTAAGCTAAATCTAATGCTGCAGAGCCTGTTCTTCTCATACCAGCGCATTTGCCAACTAGTGCTTCAAAGGTTGGTAAATATTTTTGGTTCAAAATACTATCACGTCCTGAAAAACCCGTACCTAATAAGGAAGCACTCAGTTGAGTTTGTTTAGAGACACGTATTCTTCTATCATTTAAGCGAGCACCACGTCCTCTACTTGCAGAAAAACATTCATGACGCAAGGGATCATAAACTACCCCATGTTCAATTCGGTTTTTGATTTTTAGAGCAATAGAAACCGCGAAAAAAGGAAAACCATGTAAATAGTTTGAGGTTCCATCTAAAGGATCAATAATCCATACAAAGTCATCATTATTGCCTTGTTGAGAACCACTTTCCTCGGCAAGAATGCTATGATCGGGGTAGGCTTTGTGAATAGCATTGATAATGGCTTGTTCCGCTTTAATATCAACTTCACTAAAATAGTCGTGGTTGCTTTTTGCTGTGACTTTAAGATGATCAACTTGCTCCATATGTCGAATGATAATATCACCAGCTTGGCGTGCGGCACTGACTGCTATATTTAAAAGGGGTTCCATGGAAATATGCTCTTTTATTTACAAAAAAGAGTGATTCTATCACATTTTTTTTGCGCAGAGGGAAGTTCAATTAATAAATGCTGTGTTATAGTTAAAGATTGTATTAAGTATAAGTTTTTTTATGAAGCTAAGTTCTATTCGTATTGTTTTAATTGCTACGTCCCACCCCGGTAATATTGGCTCCACAGCGCGAGCTATGAAGACCATGGGATTAAATTCACTCTATTTAGTCACCCCTAAGTCTTTTCCAGATCCAAAAGCCCGAGAAATGGCCGCTGGAGCTGATGATATTCTTGAACAAGCGGTCATTACCCAGACTTTAGATGAGGCACTCGTTGGATGTCAGCTCATTTTAGGTACAAGTGCAAGACCTCGTGATCTTTCATTACCTGGTTTAATGCCCGCTTCTTGTGCTGAATTGGTTCATCAACATGCTGATGATACGCAAATAGCCATTGTTTTTGGACGCGAGCATGCAGGGCTTACTAATGAAGAGTTGTTAAAATGTCATTATCATATTCATATCCCGAGTAATCCTGAATACAGTTCTCTTAATTTGGCCCAAGCAGTACAAATTATTGCTTATGAGCTCAGAATGAAATTATTAGCTCCTAGCGCTCAAGTATCTTTACGTCATGATGAATACGCCAGTGCAGATGAAATAGAACAATTTTATGAGCACTTAAAAGAAGTTTTTATTGATATTCAGTTTTTAAAAGAAGCTAATCCTCGACGCCTTATGCAACGAGTCAGGCGTTTATTTAATAGAGTGAATTTAGAAAAAATGGAAGTGAGTATTTTACGAGGTATGTTAAGTCAGATACAAAAATCATTAATGTGGGCTAGAAATAAAAGCTGAGAATGAGAAATGAAAAGCAGACCTATTTATTTAGATTACATGGCGACTACACCAGTAGATCCGCGTGTAGTTAAAAAAATGATCGCCTTTTTAGGGCCTGAAGGTGCATTTGGTAATCCTGCATCGATAACTCATTCTTATGGTACTGAAGCTTCATTGGCTGTAGAACTGGCTCGGGAACAAATCGCTCAAGTAGTTAATGCCAGGCCGAATGAAATAATATTCACTTCTGGAGCAACAGAAGCAAATAATTTAGCTATTTTAGGCGCTGCGCGCTTTTATAAAAATAAAGGCCAACATTTAATTACTATGAGCACTGAGCACAAAGCGGTGTTGGACAGTTTTAAACAATTGGAAAAAGAAGGATATAGTGTTACTTATCTCTCCCCTGAAAAAGATGGCTTGCTGGCTATAAAAAAACTAGAGCAAGCACTACGCAAAGATACCATTCTAGTATCTATAATGCATGTCAATAATGAAATTGGCGTGATTCAAGATTTAGAACAAATTGCTGAGTTATTAGCTAATAAAGGGATTCTTTTTCATGTGGATGCAGCACAAAGTGCTGGAAAACTAGCCATTAATCTACAAAAATTACCTGTTCATTTAATGTCTTTTTCGGCACATAAAAATTATGGCCCTAAAGGAATAGGCGCTTTGTACGTACGTAGTAAACCACGAGTTCGTTTACAAGCACAAAGTTATGGAGGAGGGCATGAGCAGGGTTTACGCTCAGGAACTTTAGCAAGCCATCAAATTGTAGGAATGGGCGAAGCCTTCGCTTTAAGCGAGATGGAGCGCGTAGACGAACAGAAGCGTCTTTTAAAATATCGCCAGCAATTATGGGAACATATTAAAGAGTTACCAGGCATACACTTGAATGGCCATGAACATCAACGTATAGCAGGCAATCTTAATATTAGTTTTACAGGCTTAAACGGTGACTCTTTATTATATGCCTTACACGAATTAGCGCTTTCTACTAGTTCGGCATGTACTTCTGCAAGCATTCAACCTTCTTATGTATTAAAGGAGTTAGGTTTAAGCGATGATTTGGCACAGAGCTCAATTCGTTTATCTTTAGGCCGCTTTACTCAAGAAGAGGATATTGATAAAGCGATTAATATTATTTGCAGTCAAGTTGTTCGTTTGCGAACAATGGCATCCGAATGATGTATAATACAATAGTAGAAGACTGTTTTTTCTTTCCCAAACATGTTGGTGTTCTGAATCTTTCTGAACCCAGAACGGTATATTTTACTAATAATCAATTCAGTAAAGATGTTCTGATAAGTTTCTATATGCAATGTGATAGCAATAAAATAGTGAATGCCGTCTCATTCAAAACCAATGGAAATCCCTATGTGATAGCTTCTTTGGAGTGCTTATGTAGACAAACAGTTGGGAAAAAATTAGAGCAGTTGTATTTTAATTATGAAGATTTAATTAAACTATTGGAAATTCCTTATAATCAAGCTCCTGTTATTTTTCACGTTCAGGAGGCTTATAAAGAGGTTCTAATATTAATGAATAAAAAAATTGAAGGTGAATCATGAGTGTAGTAATTCAACAGACTAATAATTTGAACCCTAATATTAGGTTTAGTGAGGCTGCTATAAAACATTTAATTTCCTATTTGGATAAAAGTGAAAATTATAGCGGAGTACGTTTATCTGTTAAAAAAACTGGATGCTCGGGTTTATCTTATGTAGTAGATTATGTAAGTGAACCAGTGGATACCGATCTAATCACGTCTTTATCTCCGAGTTATTCTGTTTGGATTGATAAAGCAAGTTACCCTTTCTTGAAAGACATGTATGTAGATTATGTGAAACAAGGCTTGAATTATAAATTTATTTTTAATAATCCGAATCAAACAGGGCAATGTGGATGTGGTGAAAGTTTTACTGTATCGGAAAGCCATTAATTCTTCTTTCGCTGCGAGCCATGGAGAGCCGAAGGCGCGGGCGAGTAGTCCCTGGTAGCCTTAGGGCCGGATGTTTTTCCGCAGGGAAAATATAAGGCCATACGAAAAGGCGTCAGTCATTGGGGAGCGTAGATTTTGAGGCCCGAAGGG
>CANJQE010000187.1 GCA_947476305.1 Legionellaceae bacterium | reverse complement strand
CCCCCTTCGGGCCTCAAAATCTACGCTCCCCAATGACTGACGCCTTTTCGTATGGCCTTATATTTTCCCTGCGGAAAAACATCCGGCCCTAAGGCTACCAGGGACTACTCGCCCGCGCCTTCGGCTCTCCATGGCTCGCAGCGAATGAGACTCTTTTTCATTGCGCTGTGCTTTCTCGTAATACCGCTTTAGTTAAATGGTTGGTCGACACGCAACTTATAGACATTAATGCAAAAAATCAGTTTGGTGAAACCGCGTTACATTACGCAACTAGAGAAAATAATCGCGAAGTAGTTGAATTGTTAGTTAGCAAAAGAGCCGATCTTACGATTCAAAATGAGAATGGTCACAGAGCAGCTGATATTGCACTTAAACATGGACTTGATACTTTACTTCCCTTTTTAACTAATCCTATAGTGAATCTTTTTCAAAAAATTCGAGCAATGTATGAATATGGTTTAGAGCTTAAAGCGCAGTATGAAAAGAAAGGGCATATAGTGATTAAGCTGGCTACGGATCTGAATGTCATGGCAAATCAATTTTTTAAACAAGAACCAGAACTCCGTAATTTTCCTAAATTTGAACTGAAATTTTCAGAATTACTACATAGTAAAGACCAAGAATTAAGCAGCCATTGGATTACTTGGGAATCACTGTTTGCAAATATTACTATTGCTTTAACAGATCTTGGACGCTTATTGACTAGACACTCGATACATTCGAGGGTAACAGAGGGACGAGCATTATTCTTTTATCACACCAACAAAACAACAGGCGAAGAAAAAAGAGCTGATATAGAACAATCTGTGACTCTAATTGCTCAAGAAGATCCTTCTGCAAGTGATCTAAGAGTTGATAATATTCTTTATAGTATGACTAGAATGACATGTGCTTAGAGTATCAATTCGATTGATTGTTGCAACTTAAATCATTAGACATCGCTGACGACCTCTGCAGATTAATTATTTCCCTAGGAGGTTGTCTTGCTCAATCAGGGTCAGTGGGGTCAGGCACCATTTTCTATCCTGTTTTTCATATTACAGATGTATTTTATTATTATTTTCTTTATATTGATTGGGTAGTATTTACAAAAACATCAGATCCAAGGTAAATCCGCTTTTTTAAATTCTTCCATGGTGAATCAGCCAATAGCCCTTCCTCAACAAAATTTTGATATTTTATAATTGCTGTGGGCAAACAAGAGTACGTGGTGCCTCACCCCATTTGTTTGCGCGCCAATGCGTCGAAGGTCTCGATTTCTTCCCATTAACCTTGAAGGATAGGCACTCCAACCACCTAATAACTTATATCAACTATTTAGGTAAAGTAATTCGCGCCATAAGGGCAAAAACAAGTTGTTTGACTCAAACTATTGTCGTATTGCCAAATCATATGCATTTTTTATGGCTGAGGCCCGAAGATGACTGTGATTATTCAAAAAAATATAAGACTGATTAAAACTCAATTTACCCGAGAACTATTAAATTTAAACGCCCCCATTAAGACTTAGTTGGTGCTTCATATTTTTTTCTAATCTTTAAGCGCTGAACAATTAAATAAACAGAGGTGCTAAGCTCCCATAACCAAGGCTTTTTAGTTAACCATTTAATGAGCGGTTTTAATTGTTTACGTAGGATACGCTGAGTGACAGAAGCCGTGTTCGATTTTTTTGGGGTTACCTCTTCAAGCACTGCATAATATTTTTTAGTGCAATCTAAAAGCTCTTTACGGGCTTGGATGTAGGCCTGCGTTTCACGTAAGTTCATGTAATAATCTTGAGATTGACTCTGCTCAATCAATTTACTCAATCTCATTTTACTTAATTCAGCTTGTGATGAAGAAAAAAAGACGGTGAGATCTTCATCGTTTATCAATTTTTTTATAATCGCGTACATAGAATTAAAAGTATAGGAGATTAAAATAATATCGCATCCGGCTCTCATGCAATTACTAATACGTGAACTGTAATTTTGTCCTAAGGGTTTTGCCGAAACCATGCCCATACAATCGGTCATAATCACGCCATCATAGTGCATTTGCTGACGCAAAACTTCTTGTAACCAAAAAGAAGATCCTGCTACGGGTTTTAAATCCATGGATACATAAGCACCATGAGTCAGCATAACCGCGGGTAGTAACCGTTGCTCGATTACCGCCTTAAAGGGACGCAAATGTGAGCCTGCCATGGTGTCCCAACTTTCTTCAATAATAGGAAAATGAGAATGGGTATCAAAAACAGCGGCACCAAAACCGGGGAAATGCTTACCCACAGCAGCCATTCCATGCTCTTTTAATGCGCTTAGTACTTGAGAGGACATCGAAATGACAGCATCAGCCTCTTCACTGTAAGCACGATAAGTAATACGGTTGGAAGAATTAGTGTTTAGATCAAGACTTGGCCCTAAACATAGATTAATACCGCAACTGCCTAGCTCAGCGGCAGTGACGAGACCCGCTGCTGCACATAAGGCCATCCCTGCTTTTTTATCATGGCTATAAATGCGACCTATAGTATTTGCACGAGGAAGCTTAGTAAAATAGCCCTTAGAGAAACGCTGTACGCGACCACCTTCGTGATCTACAGCAATCAAGGCCGGAGCCAATTCTTGGCGTTGTCGATTATATTGTATCTCTTTGGTTAACTGACGTAATTGCTCTACTGATTCAAAATTTTTACCATAAAGAATATAGCCATTAATAAGTCGAGCTTCTTTATAACTAATTTTATCCAATAAATTTAGTTTTGTTCCTTCCACACCAAGCATTAGTGGTGCATATATTGTCATGTTAAATCCTTGTAACGCGCAACAAAACGAACATCCGAAGCAGAGCCATATATTAGCAAATCAACTAAGCTAGCACAATGCAAGCCTACATTTGCAGATAAAGGAAACCACTATTGTAAAATAAGCACAGCATGGGGTCAGGCACCATTTTCTATCCTGTTTTTTATATTACAGATGTATTTTATTATTATTTTCTTTATATTGAGTGTTTTAGCAACTACGGAAAGCGGTGAACATATCCAACGTGGTGGTAATTGATTACCGTCCTTATCTGTACCAATAAAAGTGATGCCTTTATCGCTTAATTTGAAATGACCACCCGCATATTCGCAGATAACTGGACGATTTTGTGGTGCATTAGGTAATGTAATAACCTGATTTTGTGACATAAAAAATTCTCCAACTTAAATTCAGAAAAGTAATAAGCTCTAATAAATAAAAAGCTTTCTGAACTGTGAAACAACAATAAAAATTATTTCGTTACCCATTGCCAGTGCCTGACCTTCATCACTGGTTGAGCGATAAAACTCTTTGTTGTTGGAGAAAACCTAAGACATCACTTTTGCGGTATAAAACCTTACGTCCAATTTTTAAATATACCAGCCCAGCGATTACGTTCAAGTAATTGCGTTGAGCAACTTAATACTGCAGCAATAGTTTGTTGATTAAATAAGGCTGATTCTGGAGCAGAATCAAATTCGTTTAGGAGATGTAAACGGGTTGGTTTTTGTATAGACATAGTGAACCTCTACAATTGATTTCATTTCAGCTTAATGCCGACCTTTTGCGATCCATGCTGCAATGAATATCAAGTGCTCATACAGTTCACATTGATAATTCGTATCCAAAAAACTATGGCCTATCCTAGCCATGAGCTTGTCCTAAATCTTAAGCTCGGAAAAAGGATCGCTTAAATATTCAAAAACTATGTCAAGAGTTTTAGATCTAATTAAAAGTTATGGGTTGGAATGATATTAATTAAAAGATATTGCGATTTGATGTCCCACACGTCCCTAATAAAAAATGAAATGAGGGGGCGTCTCTAACTCAGTATTCATAAGGGTTTCCCTCATGTCCCTTTGTCCCTCCACTTTTTTATTAATTAAAAAATTACTATCTCCATTTCATTTATGAAGAAGCTATAATCCATAATAGATGGCCCTTTAATCCATAATGGACGAAATTAACTTACTGTTTTAATTAGTTTTTCTTATAAATAATGATATTCTCATAAGTAATATCAGCGCAATAACCTATGATTTCCACAACCGAATAAACTATGATTTCCACAACATAATATACTATAATTTCCACGTGTAATTATAAATTGAAACTATTATGAAACCTTCAGAAAAATTAGCTCAATCGCTAAAAGTTTTACAGAATTTACAAAAGCAAGGTAAATACGCTATTCAATCAAAAGATATAAGTCGTACTCACAGGGAGCGCCTTTTCTCAATATCCGATTGAAGCACGCTCAGTCCTTTCGATGATCAATAATGCCTCAGATCTTCTTCATTATCTTCTCGATGAAGGACATTCCTGGATTGCTGGAAGAATTTGCGGTGCGTTGCAGAATATTGGTAAATATCATGTGGCAGAAGAGCTCAAAAAAACCATGGAGAGTGCCGGTTATCAAATACGCGAGGAAGATCCATTTCTAACAAATACTCCGATAGATTTTTCCGCTACCAATAAACCAGCTTACCGAAGTCGGTTAGAAGTTATGTGGCATGATATGCGACAAACAGTAAAAGAAAACTTTCTTAAATCCACCCCTAAGACAATTAATATAAAAAAATTCCTTGAGCAAGTAGAAGAAAGTTATATCTCAGATGCTTACCATTCTTTATCCATTGAGGGTTATCAAGTCAACCCCGACTTAATTGAAAAGGTTCGTTCTGGGCAATGGGATCCTGATGCTACAGAACAAGATCGGAATCAACGAAATGCATTGGCCGCCCGAGGATACTGGCAAGCATTTCAATCTGTAGAACAAAGCCTTATAAAAGTATTAAATGGAGAAAATTCAGGAAAAATAATACAAAAAGAACATGGCGATTGGTATAGGGAGTTATTTCAACCTAGCGTTGCTGTCGGTCTCTTAAAACCAACCGATCTCGCGGGATACAGACGAAACCCTGTATTTATACGTCAATCAAAACATATGCCGCCTCGTTGGCAAATTGTCAGTGAACTAATGGAAGAATTTTTTCAGTTAATAATTCAAGAAGAAGAACCTGCTGTTAGAGTTGTTCTCGGCCACTTCTTTTTTGTTTATATTCATCCTTATCCTGATGGTAATGGCAGAATTGGGCGTTTTCTAATGAATGTTATGCTAGCAAGTGGCCATTATCCATGGACTATTATTCCTGTTGAAAGAAGAAACGAATACATGGAAGCACTAGAACAAGCTAGTGTGAATCAGAATATTATTCCCTTCGCTAAGTTTATTGCTAGTTGTATTCAGTAGTATAGATTTTTAGATAAAAATACTATCTTATGGAGAATTACTATGGAGTTTACGAAACCGGTTAAAGTAGCCTTTGGTCGATTAGAGCATATTGCTTTTGTAAAAAGAAACTTAGATGTTTACAAAAAACCGGATCTCACCAAATATCCCATAGCAGCTT
>CANJQE010000186.1 GCA_947476305.1 Legionellaceae bacterium | reverse complement strand
CCAGCTTTATAAAGAGTCTCAATTTTACATCGATCTTCATGTGTTAACTTCCCCATCATTTTCCTTTATAATTATGAGGTAACTTTTCAATATTATAAGACTATTTTTTTAATATCGAAAGTTGCGTTAACTAGTTGGATCTACCAAGGTATAAGAATTGCTAGAACAATTAATGCATTAAGGGCCAACAAACAACCTGAAGAATTAAAGCCCGAGGATTATGTTACTCCTATTTTTTATAATGGCAGAGCTATCCACAATAAACATTTAAGAAAGGCTTTAAAACTTGGATTAATCGATTATCCAGCAGAGTTATTCATTATTCGTGATATATACCCGGAAAATACCATCGGTCAAATCCAATCGTTCAAACATTATCTTTCTACACATCAACATAAAAATATAGCGGTTGTTTCCAGTGCCTATCATCTTGCTCGCGTCGCTAGAACAATTGGGCGCGACTCTCCTCAAGCAAGGGATCAGAGTGATAAGGATCACCCAATAAGTGAATTAAATATATTTTTATATGGTGTGCATAAAAATGAAAAACGCTTAGGGATGATTGATGATCTGAGTGGTGAACATAGCGCAATGCAACGATATTCTTCAGGACAAACAACATCCATATCAAGAACACAAAGTAGTAATGTATTCTTTAATGATGAAGATGTTTCTATTTATCAAAGCTTTAGGCGTGCTATATTTTGGAGTAAAGTGAAATTAGATGGTCCTAAACCTAATGAATCAAGTAGTGAAAACTCTAATTCAGTAGTAGCATTTAAAGCTTAAATGATGCTGCATTAGCGGTGATTTATATAAGCCAGCTAAAGAGCAATGTTCTATGATGGTAAAAATAAATGAATTATCAAAGACCAAAAACTGAATTATATAAAGCGATACCCTTGATATTAACGGCTGCATTTTTTAATACGCTAATGATTTTATTTGTCAAAATAGCAGCGGAGTCAGTTTCAATTCAAATCGTATTATTTGCTCGGTATTTAATAACTTTAATCATACTCTTACCCTTTATTTATTTTAATCCAGTTAAACAGCCGGTGTACTCTTATTTAAAAACCGAAAGACTTCCTTTGCATCTTTTTCGTGATATGTGCGGATTAATCAGTGTTCTTTGTTATTTTTATGCAGCCAAATCACTTTCACTAGCTGATGCCACCGTTTTATTTAATACAGCCCCTTTGTTCATCCCTATCATTGCATTTTTTTGGGGAGGATTAAAAATCATGCATCGATTATGGTGGGGAATGGCTCTTGGATTCTTAGGAGTAATTTTAATTTTACATCCAGGACGTGAATTATTAAGTTTAGCATCAATTGCTGGTTTATTTTCCGGGCTTTGTGCCGCTATTGTATTCGTCGGCGGCCGTTATCTAAGCTATTCAGAACCACCTCTTCGAACGATGTTTTATTATTTTGTCGTTGGGACAGTTCTTGCACTTATCATGTTGATTATCTCGCCTGAGGACTATTGGAAAATATTCGATATAAAATCAATTTTATTACTTGTTAGCGTTGGTGTTTGTGGTTATTTTTACCAACTATGTTTTACCCATGGCAGTAAGTATGCGCCTGTACGTTTAACAAGCTCCTTTCTTTATGCGAGTGTCATCTTTTCACTATTCTTAGATTGGTTCATCTGGCATGTGACACCGAATTCTGTTTCACTTATCGGCATTTTCTGCGTCATTATTGGAGCTTGTTTATTATTATTTCTGTACCCAAAAGATGATTACCAGAAGCGTAAGTAAATGATGATTTTTTGATTAATTCTATTTTGGCTGGTGAATAACATTACGGTAGTGCCATTAAGCCAAGGCTCGACCTTACAGTTAAAGGATAGGAAATAAGGTTATCAATTTCAGTCAGCGTAGAGTCTAAGCAGTATATAAAATCATGTTTTTCTTTACTGTAAATTTAATCAATTCAATAGTTTTCTGCATCTCGAATGCTCGGTTTATTTTTAAGACTGGCTTTATTGTACACTTAATTTTTTTTTCAATACTATCCAGAAAATCAATAAATTTGGAATGGTTAAAAATAAAAAAGCCAAATTAATTGACCCGTTATCTAAAATCCAGCCAATAGGAAGGGCGATAATACAGAATAAAAGACGAGTACAGAAGGAATCGAAACTAAGGATACTTGCTCGAACCTTATCTTCTACTAATAGATGTAAGCTATTATAAATAAAGGGCATTTTAATTCCGAAAACAAGGGATGCAATTAAAAAAGCAGGAAACCACCATGCGCTATGTGTTACTCCAAGTACTATAACCATACATTGCAATAACAGTGGTAATATCCATGCGATTTTTACCGGATGTGAAATAATTTTGAATGCGCGACTTGCAACAAAGCCCGTAGTACTATGATAAATTAAGATCAATAATCCAATGAATAAAAAATTGACATGGTAGGTCTTAAGAAAAACTTGTAATAACCAAAATGTGTTGATGATTACTGCACTAATCAATCCTGAATAAAGCAAGATCCATAAAATAATACTGTTTTTAGGCGAATGGCCTTTGTCCTTAATAAAATACAATCGAATAGTTTTTAACTTTTCACGAACTCTAATGCTTAGTAAGGTAGAAAAGTCCGATTTTATGTTTGTTTGGGTTTCATGAAGGAACAAGGTCAAGCCAAGCCTTGGGAATGAGAGGAGCCATGTGATTAGTGCGGGTAAAGCTAATGAAAATGAAGCGAGTACACCACCTAAAATGCTGGATAGTCCTTCTGAATAGCGTGCATAAGATTGGTATTTACCTTCTTGTTCGCAATAGCTTTCTTCTTGCTTTAACTGCTTGGTTGTTTCAAATAATAAGGCTGTATCAGATCCTGAAAATGCAGCAAAGGATAAGGCTAGAGCAATCTCGCCCCAAATAAACCCCCAAAACACGGGCCATAAAACAAAAAGACCTAGCCCAACGCAAGAAGCGATACCACCAAGCAGCAAACTCTTTTTACGACCGTATAAATCTGAATAAATACCAAGAGGTATATCAAGTAGTAACAGTGCAATAGAAAAAACAATCTGAGTGATAAAGATATCAAAATAGGTCAATCCGCACTGTTGTGTGTATAGTACATAAAAGGGTAACAGGGCATCAAATGAGCGTAATGCACTGAAACAATGCAGGTATTTTATGTTTCTAAAGTCAGCATTCATTTAAAGTTTTTATACAGGCGGCCATTGATTAGCGTTTGAGTTCACCCCAATTAAATTCCCTTTACAATATCCATCAATAATAAAACTCCCTTGAATTCGCTGATCCGGAATAGTTAATACAAATGAGATGTCTTCTCTAGCACTATGTGTTTTTCCATTCAGGGTAAAGTTAATCGTAGAAATCCCAGTGAATAAATATTGTGTAGTACTTAACAAGCTTACATTCGTTCTTTTGTAATTTAATACGGTATAAGAAGGGTGATCTTTATAAACGACTTTATCCTTGATGATTGTATATTGCCTTGGTATTTTAAATAGATCCTCACACTGTTTATCAGTGGCTGCATTACTAATCGAATGCAAATTAAAATAAAAAGTAACATACAAGGGCTCGGTAGTAGCACTGGCTATTGTGCTAATTAGCCCTAAAGAAATTATTAAGGTTTTCATCATTAGTTCATTCATCCATTATTAAGATCATTTGATAACGCTAATTTTAATCTACTCATGATTTAACATACACAGTTAAAACTCTATATCTATCTTAAGGTTAACGCAAGTGTAACTCTAGCTATTCTAATAATGTTAATCTCAATTAAAAATGCTGCATGAACTATAATAGTAGAGATTAACTTTCCCAGGAGGAAAAATGTTTATTAAATCCTTAATTGCTGTGGTTGGTGTTGTCTTGTGTTTTAGCCCTGTCTTAGCGGTAGCGGATGACACAAAAATGTGCAACGAAACCCAACAAGGAAAATGTGAGCGTTTTTGTCAAGCACATGAAGGGGTAAAGTCTTGCATCATTGATATCACCACACTAAGTGGTACTTGTACTTGTGGCGATGGAACAGCTCATACTAAATCATAATTAGGGCGACTTAAAAAGCAGAGGAGGGCGATTAAGAACGTCACTCCTGCTGCTGATCTTGCTTTGCTCTATATTATTTTTTCAGTTACAACAAACTTATTGTAAAGGCGAGGCTGTAAACCTTGACTCAACTCATTTGTAATGTGAGAGATATTTGGATTATTATCTCAGTACATAGCGTCATTACTGCAAAAGGAATAGGATGAACACCCTAGATTGGCTAAAAAAACTCATCAGCTTTGATACCACATCGCGTTATTCAAATTTATCACTTATAGAATATCTGGCTAATTCCTTTAATAATCATCAGATTAATCCCATTTTAATTCATGACAATAAAGAGCCTAAAGCAAATTTACTTGCAACTATTCCTGGACATAATGGTCGCCTTGATGGAGGCATCATTTTGTCTGGTCATACTGACGTGGTTCCTGTCGATGGACAAACCTGGGAGCAGGATCCATTTCAAGCGACTGTAAAAGATGAGCGTGTTTATGGTAGGGGTTCTTGTGATATGAAAGGTTTTATCGCTGTGGTGATGAGCCTCATCCCACGATTAAAGGATATGAACTTAACATTTCCTGTACATTTTGCTTTTTCCTATGATGAGGAAATTGGTTGTTTGGGAGCGCCGAACCTTATTGATAAAATTTCAACACTCAATTATAACCCTAGAGCCTGTCTTGTAGGAGAACCAACGTCTATGCGGCCAGTAATTGGGCATAAAGGAATACAAGTCTACCGTTGTAAAATTCATGGAGTAGCTGCTCACTCTTCATTGACTCATCAAGGCTGTAATGCAATAGAACACGCTGCATCCTTTATTAGTTATCTTCGCACTATTGCTGCACAATTTAAAACGCAAGGATATAAAGATGGGGCTTATGATGTACCTTATACGACATTAAGCACCAATTTTATCCAAGGTGGAAATGCCTATAATACTATTCCTAGTTTGTGCGAATTTGTTTTTGAATTTAGAAATTTGGCCGTGGATAACTCGGATGAGCTACATCAACGCATAGTTGATTATATAGACAAACAGCTGCTTCCTACGATGCAGCAAGAGCAAGCCGACACCCAAGTTATTCTAGAAATCCTCGCTAAAGCACCTGGATTAGATACGCCCCCATCAGAAGCAATTGTTCGTGCTGCGCAGTCAATTTGTCACTCAGAGGAACAATTAAAAGTAGCTTATGCAACTGAAGCAGGATTATTTCAACAAGCAAAAATTCCCACTATCGTTTGATAAAGCAACTTTCTTTCTGTAATTTCAGTTTTACTTCAAATTCAATTGATTAATATTCAAACAAAAACAACTTCGCAATCAACCACTCATCCTAATAGTTCATTAATTAACCAACGTATGCAATCAACTAAAATGAAGACCATGTT
>CANJQE010000185.1 GCA_947476305.1 Legionellaceae bacterium | reverse complement strand
TAAATTGCTTAATTGAGTGAGTTGTTCATCTGAAAATACTACATTGATCACCGACATATCCCTTGCTGGCTAAAAGCGCGAATGATGATCCTTTGTACAGGAATGTCAAGCAGCTAAAACCTCAATTTGTGACCGCGCACAGTATAGATCCTAATGTAAAACGTTTAGCCATGCATGTAGAAGATCACCCTATCGATTATGGTCATTTTGAAGGTATTATTCCTAAAGGCGAATACGGTGGGGGTACAGTGATGCTTTGGGATAAAGGTATTTGGAAGCCTTTGGATAAAAATCCAATTCAAGCTTATGAAAAAGGACATTTACGTTTTGAATTGGAAGCAGAAAAATTAAATGGTCGCTGGGATTTAATCCGTTTTAAAGATGAAAAACATTGGTTTCTTATTAAATACGATGATGAATATGCCCACGAGGAAGAAAATTATGAGATCACCAAAGCACTGGATAAAAGTGTATTAAGTCAGCAATCCATGGAAGAAATTGCTGAGCACTATCAACATGTATGGACAAAAAAAGGCCGAGAATCGCGCTCTAAAAATAGGGAAACGGGTAATCCAAAACTTCTCTTACCTAAAGAATTAAAGCCTAGCCCCTATCCCGCTTTTATCAAACCAGAACTGGCTACTTTAGTAGACAAGCCTCCTGTGGGTGAAGACTGGATTCATGAAATTAAATTTGATGGTTATCGAATTTTAGCCTTTAAGGAAGGAAGGGACGTTATTCTAAAATCACGGACCAATAAGGATTGGACGCATGAACTGCAATCAGTAGCTGAGGCGGTGAGACAACTACCTTATGACAATCTAGTCCTAGATGGGGAAGTGGTTGTCTTAGACAAAGAAGGACGCTCTGATTTCCAATTATTACAAAATTCGATTCATGAGCATCAACAAGCCCCTTTTATTTATTATCTTTTTGATCTGCTGTATTTCGAACAGTTTGATTTACGTACTGTTCCTTTACTGGAACGTAAAGCTATTTTGCAAAACATCCTCAGCAACACAGAGCCTCCTTTGCAGTACAGTGATCACTTTGCCAATGATGGAAAAGAGCTCTTTGACCATTCCTGTAAATTTGCTTTAGAAGGCATTATTTCTAAACGAAATGATAGTGTCTATGTCTCCAAACGTAGCAAAGACTGGTTAAAAATTAAATGCTTAAAAAGACAAGAATTTATCATAGGGGGATACAGTAGCCCCAAAGGTGGAAGAGCTCATTTTGGTGCTTTATTTCTAGGTGTTTATAACAAGGAAGGTAATCTTGATTATACAGGGAATGTAGGTACAGGATTTAGCGATGAATCCCTAAAAGAAATTTATCAACACTTAGAAGAGCATGAAAGTAAAACAAATCCTTTCACTACGCAACCACCCGGAGCCACTAAAGCGCACTGGGTAAAACCTCTATTAGTTGCAGAAATTGAATTTACGGAATGGACGACAGATGGGCACTTACGTCATCCGAGTTTTAAAGGACTACGTTTCGATAAAAAACCATTGCAGGTTAAACGAGAGCCCGTTACTCCGCTTAATAATATAGTGTCGCAACAAGAAGAAAAAGAGACGCCCCACTCCTCTTTTATTATTACTCACCCTACTAAGATCTTATATCCAGAAGATAATATTAGGAAACAGGATTTGCTGACTTATTATGAAGAAATTTCTAGCTATATTCTTCCTTTTATTATGAATAGACCTTTAACTTTAGTACGTTGTCCGAATAATTATTCGCAATGCTTTTATCAACGTCATTACAAGGAAAAAAAAGACAGCGCACTTCATTCTCTAAACATTGAACATCATGGAACAACAGATCAGTATATTTACCTCGATAATAAAGAAGGCCTACTCAATTTAGTGCAGATGGGTGTGCTTGAGATTCATCCCTGGGGCAGTCAAATTTCTAATATAGAACATCCCGATATCCTAGTAATGGATTTAGATCCAGCACCTGACGTTTCTTGGAAGCAAATAGTACAGGCTGCTTTGGAAATAAGAGAGCATCTAGCTGAATTTCAATTAGAATCTTTTGTAAAAACCACTGGTGGCAAAGGCTTACATGTAGTAATCCCTATTAATCCCGAATACGATTGGGACGATGTTAAAGAATTCAGTCGTGTTTTTGTTCATTATTTAGAACAGTTAAAACCTGAGGAATACATCAGTAAAATGACTAAAGCCAAACGTAAAGGGAAAATATTTATTGATTATTTACGTAATCAACGTACTGCAACCGCAGTCAGTGTCTATTCTACGCGCGCTCGACCTCATGCGCCCATTTCCACGCCCTTATTTTGGAATGAACTCAGTGAACATCAGGAAGACAATAACTATACCCTAAGGACTCTTCCACAACGATTAAGAACACTAGCCCAAGATCCCTGGGCCGATTTTTGGAAAATAAAACAATCCTTAGGCTTAGATAAATTATAAATTTTAGAAAGACTTACAAAAATCCTGTCGTTCTCTAAGGAAAGTACTAATTCCTTCAAGCCAAAAATGTACTAAAGTTATACATATAGAGTGCTCATAATCGTTTATATACCGAACACTTCTATTGAGTTCTAAGAGCTAAAATATTCATCTGATTAGCGTAGGTAAAGGAATAACAGAATGGCAAAAGCAATATGGAAAGGTGATATTTCCTTTGGATTGGTCTCCATACCTGTATCCTTGGTTTCAATAGAGGAAAAAAATGATATTCATTTTCACCTATTAGACTCAAAAACCCATAGTCGAGTACGTTATCAGCGGGTTAATGAGGAAACTGGAAAACAAGTTCCTTGGCAAGAGATAGTGAAAGGTTATGAATACGATAAGGGAAATTATATTATTGTTAATCAGGAAGCTTTTGAAAAAGCAAGCCCTGAATTATTCAAAACAATAGATATTGAGGAATTTGTCGATTATAAAGATATCGATACTCTTTATTATACAACGCCTTATTATTTGATCCCGGAAGGCAAAAACAAAAAAGCCTATGTTTTACTCCGAGAAGCATTAAAAAAAACCAATAAAGTAGGGATTGCAAAAATTATTATTCGAACTAAAGAATCGCTAAGCGTTATTCTACCGCATGACCATACTTTATTGCTTTATCTCATTCATTTTAAAGACGAAATTCGTCCAGAAGAAGAATTTAATGTACCAAAAGAGCTCGTCAAAACCTATAAAATTAGTGATAAAGAAGTAAAAATGGCCATGGAATTAATTAGCGATATGAGCACTAGATGGGATCCTGATAAATACCATAATGAATACCGCGAAACCTTGCAAAAATGGCTAGATAAACAAATAGCTCAAGCAGAAAAGTCTGGAAAGAAAACTGCTCGTAGTGCTCCACGAACGAAAGAATCTGTTGTTGATTTTATTTCTTTATTAAAAGAAAGTATGAATAAAAAGAAAAGCAGTACTACTAAAGAGGACTCTAAAAAGAAATCGATAAAAAAATAGCACTTTATTAGGAGAAGATATCATGAACTTTATAATGAAAGAACCTGTAGAAAAACCAAGGCCAATAGATACAAAAGAACGCATTCCTCGAGAAAAACCCGAGCCTTTATAAATTCTATTGTTTTAAGTCCTGGCCTTTTTTCTTTTTAAAACAGGCCACGACCTTATCTAAGCACTTGATTTACTCTATACTTTTAATTAAAGATCTCTCAAAAAAGTTCCTCAGCATGAATAGCGAACTACAAGAACAAGGTCGACAATTAGGACTATGGGAAAGCATTTGTGCATTAACTTATGATCTACACCATGGAACCTTTAATACCTGCATCTGTATTAATTTGCAAGGTAGCTTAAATTTTGATTTGCTTTCTCGAGCACTCAATAAACTTTTTTTAAAGCACCCTCTGCTACACGCAACAATTAACCTAAAGGAGGATGGTTATTATTATCTACACCTCAATGCAGAATTCAACAATATACCCATTGAACAAAAGGTTTTGCAGAAAGAAAATGCTGCGACATATTTAGACTATTTTGCACAGGGGGTAAATAAAAATTTACAGCCTGAACTGTACCTGTGGAAAACTTTACTTTTAACTGTAGCTGAAACAGAAGACCATTATTTATTAATTAGTTTTCATCATTCCATTATTGATGGTATATCGCAACGTACGTTCATTAATGATTTACTGAGTTTTTATAAGGAACTTGCTCTAGGAAATGATGCTCCTGTCACTCCATTAACCCTACTGCCTTCTATTGAGAAAATGCTTCCAGGAAGGGTAACTTGGCAGAAATACAATGCTAATATGAAGGAAGTTATCCAAAAGTATGGCCCCGTTTTATTATTACCTTATTCCAAACCTTTTTCTTCTCCAGAGCAAATTGAAACCAAAGTAATTCTTTGTGATATCGAAGAGTCTCTCACTCAGAAATTAATAGCTAAATGCCATCAAGACAGGATAAAAGTACACTCTATCCTTAGTGCTGCTTTGTTTTTAGCTGCTGAGAAAGTAGAAGAGACTGTCAACGGTATGAGTATTTATCATGCAATTAATTTACGTAAGCTGGCTATACCTCAAGTAAGTGATGAAAATATAGGTTGTTTTGTAGATGCAGTATTAACTATTCATCAGCATTTCCCTCTAAATCTCTCCCTTTTAGCGCGAATAATTGAACACCAGTTAATTGAAAATAGAGCATTAATAGGAATTCCTCCCCCCAATTTTGATATGGCTATGCTGCGAAAACAAGCGCAACATTATAATGACACTGTTAGTGCACACCAATATTTTAGTTTTGGTCTTTGTATTAGCAATTGGGGACAAGTTACCTTTAAAGAGCAATTTGGGTCATTGAAGTTATTAAGTATTCATCGCAGTACTGGCTTAGAAGCGGGCTATTATCCCACTTCTCTGCATATTGCTACTATTAACAATCAGATACAAGGCGCTTTTTCCTATGCAGAACCTTTCTTTAGTCAGCAAAGAGCAGAAGATTATGCTTCTGAATTTCACACTATTATTTCAGAATGGGCACAGTAATATCATCTGCTTAATTCATGAGCCAAAATGACTTGGAATGGTTTAGCTAATAAAGCTTCAGTAGTCACAACTAATTCCTTGATATAAGCCTCTTCCATATGGGCTAAATGTTTTTCTTTGCTTTCCCAATTTTCATAAAACACAAATTGAGCAGGATTATCAAGTGATTGATGTAAACGATATTCTAAGCAGCCTTTTTCTGAACGGCTTGGTTTAATAACTGCTTCTAAAGCAGATTGTAACTGAAGCTCTTTCCCTGCTTGTGCTTCGAGCACTTCGATAACAGTATATGGTTTGGTCATAATACTTCCTCCGCTGCGAGCCATGGAGAGCCGAAGGCGCGGGCGAGTAGTCCCTGGTAGCCTTAGGGCCGGATGTTTTTCCGCAGGAAAAATATAAGGCCATACGAAAAGGCGTCAGTCATTGGGGAGCGTAGATTTTGAGGCCCGAAGGGGGAT
>CANJQE010000184.1 GCA_947476305.1 Legionellaceae bacterium | reverse complement strand
TTTTAACACCATTAGTGATGATGCAATTAGTACTGTTGAGAATGAGTTAAATAATAGGCCAAGAAAGTGTTTAAACTATAAAAGTCCTATTGAAATTTTTAACACAAACTAGAGGCGGCAAAGTTGCGATAACTAGTTGGATCCGCCCTTACCTTTTACTTATGCTTTGGTGAACTAATGGCTCAATCATTAATGAATGACACACAAAAAAGAGTTACTGCTATCGCCAATCAATATGAACAAGATTTTTTTACTTATAATCCTGAGTTAGCACTATTTTGGGGTAAAAAAGATATCGCTTTAGATAGATTTAACGACCATTCTTATGCCGCTATTAAAGAATGGCAAAAAAAAGAAGAGGGGTTTTTATCTTCTTTAAATACTATAGATCGGAAGGAGTTAGAAAATACTCCTCAATATATAACTTATCGCTTATTAAAAGACACCTTAGAAAGTAATAAGCAAGCAAGAGTTTGTGAAGAGAACCTTTGGAATGTGAATCCGACCTTTAAGGGTTGGTTAAGCTTGACTACAAAAGTAGCTGAAAAACAACCTGTAGGAACTCCTGAATATAGGAAATTAGCATTAAAACGCTGGAGTACTTTTGCTAAAGTGGTTGAAGAAGAAATTACTAATTTAAAGCAAGGTTTATCTCAAGGCTATTCTGCTCCTAAACCAGCAGTAGAACGCGTATTAAAACAAATCCATCTTCTAATTGAAATACCAATAGAACAATCTCCTTTTTTTGAGTTTGCTGCGCGTGACAACGATCCGGATTTTAAATTAGAAGTCACAAAATTAATTAGGAATCAAATTAATCCTGCTTTAACACATTATGCTGATTATTTAGAACAAGAATATTTATCTAGAGCAAGAAGCAGTATTGGCGTTTCATCCCTACCCAATGGCGCGGCATGTTATCAAGCTAAAATACATCAAGAAACAACTCTAAACAATTCACCACAAGAGATCTATGAATACGGCCTAGCCCATATGAATAAGCTAAAGGAAGAAGTTGCTGCCATTGGACAACAAGAATTTGGTATTGAAGAAATGCCTGCTGTCTTTCATGAAGCAATGACAAGATCTGAATATTTATTTAAGTCTGAAGAAGATATCCTAAATTATAATCTTAATGCTTATGCTAAAGCACAGGCTAAAATATCAACTTGGTTTGCTGTCCTCCCAAAAGCTGAAGGAGTAATAAAACCCTATCCCGAATACAGAGCAAAAACTGGTGCTTCAGGAGAATATTCACCTCTTAGTGAAGATGGAACTCAACCGGGTATTTTTTATATTAATACCTATCAACCCACGACTAAAAGTCGTATAGATCATGAGGCCACCTTATTCCATGAGCTGCTACCTGGTCACCATTTACAAATAGCGTTAAGTTCGGAGAATCAATCACAACATAGCTTAGATAAGTATTTATGGAATGCTGGTTTTGGCGAAGGTTGGGCTTTATACACAGAGCGACTCGCTGACGAAATGGGTTTATATATGGATTCTATTTCTCGTTTAGGAATGCTAGCTAATGAAAGCTTAAGAACTGCACGCTTAGTAGTTGACCCAGGAATTCATGTAATGAATTGGACTAGAGAACAAGCCATTACTTATATGAAGCAGCATACTGCCCTAAGTGACGTGATTATTGAAGGAGAAGTAGATCGCTATATCATGCAACCCGGTCAAGCTACATCCTACATGCTCGGCAAGCAGCAAATTGAGTTATTAAGAGCGCAGGCTGAAAGTGGATTAAAGGAACACTTCGATATTCGTGCTTTTCACGATCAAGTATTAAAAAATGGGGCAGTTAGCCTACCCTTATTGCGGGAGTTAGTACTTCAATGGTTAGAGCAGAAAAAAAATTAAGGCTATTTATAATGAACGCATAATCATTTATGCGTTCATTATTGAATTGAGTGAATTAAACCGGCTCAACTTGTTCTTCTTCATCTTTTTGTACTGCTATTTTCTTCTTTGATTTAGCTTCCATAGTAGGTCTTCTTAATTCTTCATCAGCAAAATCGTCTACTTTAATGACCGATTGACGAGCAGCTTCAGCTTCTTGTAGCTGCGCTGCTTCTACAGAACTCAAAATACCTAATTGAAGTGCTTCCTCAATTAAGCCACTTAATCTTAGAGATTTTAACTTACGTTCTTTAACTGACTTTAATAGTTTTTTCTCTAACTCTTCCACAGCACAAATTTTATGAAAAGCTTCTTCCATACGACCCACAGGACAACAGTCATTTGACTCTTTGTATACTAAACGAGTTAAACGGGTACGAGTCTCATTAGGTTCTGTTAACATACGTGCCAACTTACGGCCTAAATTATCATTAGGTTTATAGCGTTGTATGCCTAAAGGTTTAAGAATAATATGTAGAGCGATACGTGCCCAACGTACTGGGAAATTAACAATCACTCCATGCATTGCTGCTTCACATTGATGTAATAATTGTTGGCAACTCCATTCGACTAAAGGCAAATCGCTTTCAGGTTCACCGTCTTCGTAAAATCGTTTTAATACTGCTGAAGCCAAGTATAAATAGCTGAGCATATCACCTAAGCGAGCAGATAGTTTTTCTTTACGCTTTAATTTCCCACCTAAAACAGCCATAGAAAAATCTGCTAAGAAGGCTAAGTTGCTACTGTATTTATGGATCAATCGATAATAATGTGCTGCACTACTAGCAGGTGCTTTAGTAAAGCGGCCATCTGTCCAAGAAAAAATTAAGGATTTAGTGAAGTTAGCAAGGATAAATCCTACATGGCCAAAGAAGGCTTTATCAAATTCCACTAAATCATTAGTGCGCGCACTTTCCATTTCTTTAAACACATAAGGATGACAACGTATAGCACCTTGACCAAAAATAATTAAACTACGGGTTAAAATATTGGCACCCTCAACTGTAATACCAATAGGCGCGCTTTGGTATCCTCTACCTAAATAGTTATTAGGCCCTAAACAAATGCCTTTTCCACCATGAATATCCATTGCATCACTAGCAATTTGACGAGCTAATTCGGTAGTATGATATTTTAAAATTGCACCTGCTACAGAAGGTTTCGCACCATGATCAATTGCAGCTGCAGCCATAGTTAAAGCCGAGTCAGTAATATAAGCGTGCCCCGCTATACGCGCTAATGGCTCTTCAATGCCTTCAAAACGACCTATGGGTTGGTTAAATTGTTTACGAATACGTGCATAGGCACCAGAAGCTAAACTTACTACTTGAGCCCCACCATTGGCACTTGACGGTAGAGAAATAGCTCGCCCAGCACTGAGACACTCCATGAGCATCATCCATCCTTGGCCTGCCATAGTTGCTCCACCGATAAGATAATCCATCGGAATAAATACATCTTTACCCTGGGTAGGACCATTTAAAAAGCCAGCATTTAAAGGGAAGTGCCTACGTCCTTTAGTAACACCTTTTGTAGCGGCAGGAATTAAGGCACAGCTAATCCCTACATCTTCACCCTTAGCTAATAAATTGTCGGGGTCAAACATACGGAAGGCTAAACCAATGACTGTAGCGACGGGACATAAAGTAATATAGCGTTTATCCCAATTTAAACGGACTCCCAAAGTTTCTTCACCATTAAATTTTTGCCGACAGACAATCCCAACATCAGGAATAGAGGCTGCGTCCGATCCTGCATTAGGGCCGGTTAAAGCAAAACAAGGAACTTCTCGACCATCAGCCAAACGAGGTAAATAATAATTTTTTTGCTCTTCCGTGCCATATTTGAGTAATAACTCTCCTGGGCCTAAGGAATTTGGGACAGAGATAGTAGTCGCTGCGGTAACTGAGCGACCATATATTCTAACTAAAATAGACATTTGTGCTGTAGCCGAAAACTCCAAGCCACCATATTGTTTAGGAATAATCATTCCTAAAAAGCGATTTTCTTTAATAAACTGCCATATTTCTGGAGGCAAATCTGTACGATTATGAGTAATGTCCCAATCATCTAGCCTAGAGCACAAAGTATTCACCGGCCCATCCATAAAAGCCTTTTCTTCTTCAGTTAAAGAAACGGTAGGCGCGCTACGTAAGAGTGCAAAATCAGGAGCACCACTAAAAATATCCCCTTCCCAACTTACAGTACCAGCCTCTAAAGCATCTCGTTCTGTTGTAGACATAGTGGGCATTGCTTTTTTAATCAATTTAAAAAGGTGCTTTGAGAGTAATTCTCTTCTTAAAGGTTTAATTGCTCCAACAATAAAAATGAGCTCAATAGCACAAAGAATTGTTAAGAAAAATCCACTTGGATTGGCGTACTTCATAACCAGACCAATCAATATAGCAAAGCTTATGGCCCATACAGAAATAGCAGCTTGACGAGTAAGTAATACACCTATAGCCCCAATTACTGCTAGTATTAAAATGGCATGTAGCACAATGATCTCCTTTTATTTGCCTCATATCAAAATTGGAATATTTAAACTTCTTGAAGCGATGCTAACAAACATATCATCCTGAGCGTAAACTCTTAACTTAACGCCAGCTTCAGATAAGAATAATTATTTAAATGTAGCTTGGGCCTTGGCCCATAGCCATCAGTTTACGTTGCGAACTATCAGTCGGTATAGTGCTCATTTTGAGTTAGGAGCATCACATAAACTAGGTTTGGATTGCTTCACTTCGTTCGCAACGACGAGTATTTTACAGAAAAACTCTTAACCTGATGGCTATAGGCCCTTGGCCCAACCTACTTTTATTGCTCCAAAACTCACGTTAACTTAATGGCATGAATGTTACTTAACATTGCTCCAGACTCTTTACAGACGGCTCAGGTTTAACTATAGCATTCATGGCATGGAATACTTGCTCTGCCACTACTTGTGGACTCTCCATTGGAAATAAATGACTGCCTTTGATCTTAAACGTTTTAATATCAAAATGCGTACGCATATATCGTCTATCCATTCTATCAACCACTGTAGATTTGTCACCATATATTAAAGCAGTTGGTACACTTAATTTACCGCTGAGTTTTGGAATGGTATGTGGAATAGTACGGTATATTTGATATTCAATATGGCGATCAAAACGTAAATAATAGCCGTCTTCTCTCTGTTCTAAACCGTACGATATATAATCATTCAAACATTCATCAGTAAAAGTTTTAAATAGATCGCGTGTTCTTAAATATTGAATTAATTGATTCCTGTCTTGCCAGTATTCTCTTCGTCCTTTTGTGCGAAAAGCCGGTGTAATACGATCAATAACGCCTAAAGCTTTTGCTAAATGCACCATGTGCGATTTAAAGGGACCAATTAGAGGAGAATCCAACATAATCACAGCTTTGAATAAGGAAGGCTCCTCTATAGCTGCTAAAAGATTTAAAACGCCTCCCGCAGCGTGTCGCCTGTTTTTGAGAAACCTGCCGGGACATCCAAGTCCCCGGCAGGGACAAAAACAGGCGACAAGTATGCCTCCGGCGGCCCTGGCCGTCCTGGTCCCCCTTGATTTTGATCCCCCTTCGGGCCTCAAAATCTACGCT
>CANJQE010000183.1 GCA_947476305.1 Legionellaceae bacterium | reverse complement strand
CTCCAGCTTTATAAAGAGTCTCAATTTTACATCGATCTTCATGTGTTAACTTCCCCATCATTTTCCTTTATAATTATGAGGTAACTTTTCAATATTATAAGACTATTTTTTTAATATCGAAAGTTGCGTTAACTAGTTGGATCTACCTATCTGCCCCTCTTTGCATGAGGTATCGCCTTACACTCGTCGTGAAGTATTACAATATTCTGCTGAATTTCAAGCCCAGTTTAGTATTCATTGGGCCGCTGTAAAAAAAACCAAAGTCTTATCATTGGATCGCAACAAGGCAGTGGAAAAAGAATTTCCGCAAGAATATGCCTCTTGGCAGCAAAAAATTTCTTTGCATCATGTCGATGTAAACCATTATCAACCTATCCCAGTTCATCCTTGGTTATGGCGTAGCCAACTTCAATCTGAGTATGTCTCAATGATTGATAGTAAAGAGCTTATTCTTTTGCCACATCATCAAAAGGTAAGGCCCTCGATGGCAGCAAACATGGTAATGCCCTTAAAAAATAGTGCCCATTTAAAGCTAACAGCGGAAAATAACTCCATTATTGAAGATGTTTTACGCTCTCTCTTACTCCATGAACAAAACTATTCTAATACTTTATTTTTAACCCCTAAATCATTAACGGTGAAGATAGAATCAGAACTAAGCTCCAAAAGCACTTTAGGCTTTAGCATCATACAAAGTCCAAATACTTTAATAAACAATGAACAAAAGATAATCCCCTTAACTAGTTTGTTTGCTCAATCACCACTCACTCAGCAGAGTCTTATAGATGGACTGATTCAAGCCAGCAATTTAAATCCAATTACTTATTTTACTCGATATTGTCATAAGCTATTGTCAGGACCATTACATTTATTCTTAAAACATGGCCTTAGTTTTAGTACTGAAGCAGAGCAAATGGCGGTTATTTTTAAAAATCACCTACCACAAGGATTAATTCTTCGCGATGTACAACACATTAGCATGAAACACTATATCTCCTTAAAAAACAAAAAAGTGGATATTCCTGAGTCCCTTACAAACGACAAGCTAAGAAAAGAGTTTATTGCCAGTATGTTGCAAAATAATATTTATTATTGGGTTGAACATCTGCACAGAGAATATCAAATTGAACGTCATTCCCTATGGAGCCAAGTGAAACAAGTATTAGATTATTTATTCCTTAAGCTTAATAAAGATTTTACCCTCAGCACCGCTACAAGAACAAAAAAATAAATTATTTAATGAACCATGGCAGAATAAACCTTTTTTAAGTCTCTTATTGAAACCAAAGCTCACTGAGCCTATTTTTATCAACACTCTAAACCCCTTAAGTTTTTCTTCGTGAGCCTATAAATAAATTAATAATCCGATGCTAAACTTGCAATAAGGTGACAGCAACAACGGTATTGTATAAACTACCAATACTATTGTTAGCTGTAACGCCTATATTTTATAAAATATTCCCCTAGATTATGTACTGAGGGTAACTAAATTACCGTATGCCTATGATACTAAAACACATACCCAATGCATTAACATTGTTTCGGTTAGCATTAATCATTCCTTTTGTAATGTATTTATTTGATCATCAATACCAGGAAGCCTTTTATATTTTCATTCTTGCTGGACTGACCGATGGCTTGGATGGATGGCTAGCCCGATGTTTTCATTGGCAAAGCTTTTTTGGTTCTTTTGTTGATCCTATGGCTGATAAGTTATTAGTTGCTGCTAGTTTTATCTCCTTAGCCCTACTGGGTTCATTACCTTGGTGGCTTGTTATTTTAGTCTTTTTACGTGATTTTACTATTTCTATTGGCGTTTTGGCTTGGTACTGGTTTATTCGCCGTAAACTGGATTTTGAACCCACATTACTTAGTAAATGCAATACCACCTTACAACTAGTTTTAGTTACTTTATGTTTATTTGAGTTGGCTTACTTTAAGTTTTCAGCTTATTTAATTACCGGCTTAATTTATATGACTGCGATTACTACACTCATCACTTACATCCATTATTTATGGATAGGATGTCATAAAGCTTGGTCCAAAAAAGAATTAGTACAATGAACAAGCAGTTGGCTTTAGCGATACAATTAAATGATGAAGCAACACTAAATAATTTTAACTGGCATAATAACCATTTACTAAAACAGCAATTAGACACGATGCTTCACTTTAAAAGTGAAAAAATATTGTACTTATGGGGAAGCCATGGCAGTGGTAAATCACATATTCTCCAGGGCTGTTGTCAAGCAGTTAATCAAAACCAATCTGCAATTTATCTACCACTTACCCTTTTAAAAGAATGGGGACCAGAGTCCATAGAGGGTCTAGAAGAACAAGCCTTGATTTGCATTGATGATATTGACACTATAGCCAGCGATAAAGCTTGGGAAGAGGCTCTGTTCCACTTATATAATAAAATTAAAGATACAGAAAACAATCTTCTTATTATTTCAGGCATCCACGCCCCCACCATAAATCCCATTCAATTAGCCGATTTACGTTCTAGATTAAGTTGGGGGCTGGTATTGCAATTGCATGAATTAACAGATGAAGAAAAAATACACACCTTAAAGCTTCTTGCCTTACAACGCGGCTTTGATTTACCTCATAAGGTAGTACAGTTTTTAATTAAACGCTGTTCACGAAATATGCATGATCTTCATCAAATACTCGACCGCTTAGATAAAGCGTCGCTACAAGCTCATCGTAAAGTGACGATTCCCTTTGTAAAAGATATTTTAAATATGAGCGTTCAGAAAGAATAGCAAAGAGAAAACAGCAACAATATCGTGAAAAAGAGTACTTGCTCAACAAGATTCAAATCAACAGCAAGATGTAAAGGCAAAACAAGATTACACTACTATGGCCGTGGATACTAATATATTCCGTGTAGCCAATTGCACAGGTTTAGCTTCAGGAAAAACGCCTTTAGCAGTAGAGTTAGCCCTGTTAAAAAATATTGAGCCCGAATTTCTCCACGATGCTCATCATTGGCTTATCTTACACGGCCGTTAGCTGCACAGCACGTAATCCACCCTGTGCTCGATGCATCATTGTAGATTTATGTGAATATAAAGAAAAAAATTTATAGTAGATCCTAAACAAGGATCTACAAGTTTCTAGTTAGAATTTAGCCTGTTAAGTAATTGAAAGTATAAGGGAGCAGTAAAAGCTGCATGCCCATTATTCTTGTTAATGGCCTCTTTTGAATATTTTGTTTGGAGTTCATTTAAAAAAATTAAAACCATTTTTTTAGATTCAGGCTCTAAATTTGCTTTATTTATTTGTAATGTTAAATTAAGTGGGCCGAAAAAATAACTGTCTACATCGTAATCATTAGCCTCTTTTAATTCTTTGATGATGGAAGGAATATAAATCTTTTCTAATCTCTTTGATTTTTTCACCAAGGTGTTTTTGAGCATAATGGATGATTGATGGGGTACTTTTGTTAATAAAGTATCAATTTTATGCTGATTAATTAGGACATCTTCTGCATTATTTAAATCAATATAACTTCTTATTGTATGATCCGCATTTTGATTATTAATATCAGTATCTAAAAGCTGCGAATAAAAGTGCACTAATAATTGATGTTCATTATTGTTTTGGGCTAAATCCAGGTGTTGTTGATAATAGATCATCAAGCCTTGAATTATTTTTGATTTGACTTCTTTATCTTGGGTGTGATTATACAGAGTTATAAATTGACTTACGCTATTAGGATATTTCCCCCCAATAGTGAGCCGGTCAATAAATATTCCTCTCTTTTGAGAGTCTAGCTGTTCATCTCTCACGAGTCGCATTTCGGCATTGATATGCTCAGGGGACTCTTGGTCTAGAGGGATATCCGCAACTAGTTCGAACTCCTCAAAGCTCATAGCATTTAATTCAGCAATACTATATTCATTTAGAGATTTTGACGGATACATTATAGGAACGTTTATTTCATTTTGCTCAGAAATAACTGCATTATTGGCATAAGGAAAAGCCTTAAATAATCTACTTGGAAGTATTACTGTTCCATAAGGCGGATAGTATCCAGCACTATGAAATGCCCACAAAGCATAAGTATCACACCGCCATAAACCACATTTAATTATTTCTCCTGTAGTTGGTATTCCCTGGCCGGCTGAATGTACTGCCGAGGCAGTGTAAGCCGGACACCACCACCGTTGGTGATTTGCTTCAACAAGCGCATTGTAACCCCCAACCCCTCTATCAGCTACACCATAACGAGTTCCCCAATATGCAGAACGGGATTTGAAATTACTTAAATCATTAATTTGTCCTACCACGGGTTCATTAAGTACTTCAATAATCTGATTACTTTTTTGATTCATTCCACTAGGAGATGTCATTGGAGCCGTTGTGATTCCGACATGACCTAACCATCCTGCAGGAGGATAATTTAAATCTCTTCCTGCAATTTCAGCAGGATAAATTAATTTGTTAGCGTAACTAATGTTGAAATAAGAACATATAAGAATAGAAGAATATAGAAAATGAATAACTGAGTTTTTGATCATGAAAACGCTCCATATTATTTAGTTGTATTTAATCAATCCATTAAATATCCGGGAGCTATTTTAACTTAAAAAATAGACTAAACGCTACAACATAGATAAAATGAAATAAAAATAAAAATAAAAATAATACCCAGAATACCGAAAGGTTTCCTATTTGCGGAATATAAATATAAGCAGAATAAAAATGTTGAAATGAAAACGTTATCAATAATATAAAAGAAAAAAAGTAGGTGTATTTTTTATGCTTACCAATCATTAGGGCTAGAAGGGAAAAATATAATGAAAAAATAAGGCCAATGATGGTATTAAGTACCAGAGCAATTCCCCACCAAGCTTTGGCATCGGAATTGTTATATTCAAAAAGCGCTTCAATTAGTGCGGCTAATATATAGCTATAGTTTATAACTAACAAATCGTAATTAAACGATTCTTTTATGGATAAATTGGCCTTTAAATGAAATATATTTCTATTAATAAATAAGAAAAAAATAAGAAAAAAAACAACGGGTAAAGTGATGGAAATATCTTCCATAATATTTTTTGTTGTATTTTCATTCATGAGGCTTAACACGACTACATAGATTATTAAAATAATAGATGAAAAAAATATAGGTAGTGCTGTTTTCATATAATTTTTTATCATCGTAAATACCCCTTGATAAGAGTGCTTTATTGCTCTTTTTTCTTACCTTCTAAGAATGCTTTCAAGGCTCAAATGACACCTTTTCATAGCACCAATAGATTATACCTTAACTTAAATAATATCTTTCAAATTAAATGATCAAGAGTAGGGTTGAAAAAGTTATGAAGGATTGAGCATTCCAATTTTTTAAAAACCTGACGACATCAAGGGTTGCCCTAATAATAGCAAAATAAAATATTGTACATTATAATGCCACTACTTTTTCGGACAATAAAATTTAGTATTTAATTCCTAAACAGTTAAAATAAGTCATAACATTTAGGAAGCCTTATTAATGAGTAAAAAACAAAAGACGTATACAGCTGAGTTTAAAACTAAAATAGTTTTAGAGTT
>CANJQE010000182.1 GCA_947476305.1 Legionellaceae bacterium | reverse complement strand
TGCCTTACTGACTTATTCCCTTGCTCAAGGATCTCTACTGCTTTTATTTTAAATTCTTTTGTGTAGCTGTTGTTGCTCATCATAACTCCTCGTTACTTGGATTATACCCATTAAACAAGGTGTCCTGTAAATCGAGGGAGGTTCAAAGCAAGTATTTGATATAGATGAGTTAATTCGTTTTGTTTTCCTTAACATGGAGGAGAAAAAGAAGCTTGTTATCATGGACCTCCATCTTCTTTTTTTAGAAAATGAACAATTTATTAAGGAAATAAATAAATATTCTAATGCTATTCAAAATCTAGGACTAGATCTGCTTTATAAAATTCTTAAGTCTAATCTTTCTTATGTAGAAAAAACTATTTGGTTAAAAAAAACCAGTACTTTTTTGAATGATCCAAGTCCTAAACAATTAGAACAATACAATAGAGAAATTCACGCAGCCCTTATTCATCCCAGTTTGAGTTTACAAATTATTGGCGCTTCAATGATGGTATTAAGAGCAGCCGTTATTATGGTTGCTTTATTGGCAGGAGTTTTGGCTAGTGGTGGGTTTCTAGGAATTGCCTTAGCAACTTTAGCTGCAGGAGGATTTGGCGCTTTTCAAATTGGAATAGGTAAACTGCTTCATGACCATGGCTTATCTGATGAAGTAGCTAGAGCGTCTCAAGCTTTGGTTTATAAAGTTATTGACGATGAGGACTCAGAAGAGGACGAAGAGGTGGAAACAAACGCCTTCGTTAATTAATCTAAAAATTTGATTCAGCCTAAAGAAGATTATCAAGCGTAGCAATTGTCATTTTACGGTAGCTGCTACGCTTGATGTTTGTTGGCTCGTCAGCCATAGTCGTCAAGCTAAGGTGTTTTTCTGCAAAAGTGTCGTCTTTGCGAACGAAGTGAAGCAATCCAAAAAAAATTTATGTGCTGCTCTTAGCCTAGATGAGTAAAAAGCAGCTTGCTAGATCGTGTGGATTGCTTCGCCAAGGCTCGCAAAGACGGCATCTCATGCTGCGCCTAATCTGTCAATGTCTTGGAGAAAGTCAGCCTTGAGTGTTGGTTTGGAGAAAGATGACTCTAAAAAAGCGCAGCATATTTTACTATGTGAGCATTTTTTATAACCCTTTTTCTCCAAAGATACGCCAAATATGGCTTTTCTTACTCATCCCAACTTAGGGTTCCACCCGCTTGATATTCAATGACGCGGGTTTCAAAGAAATTCTTTTCTTTCTTTAAATCCATCATTTCGCTCATCCAAGGGAAGGGGTTTTCTGCACCAGGATATTCGTCACCTAAGCCAATTTGGTTTAGACGTCGATTAGCAATGAAATGTAAATATTCTTCAAACATTTCTGCATTCATGCCTAAAATACCATGAGGCATAGTATCTTTTGCATATTGATATTCTAACGCAACGCCATCTTTTACCAAGGCAACAATTTCCGCTTTAAATTCAGTTGTCCATAAATGAGGATTTTCGATTTTAATTTGGTTAATAACATCGATACCAAAGTTCATGTGCATGGATTCATCACGTAAGATGTATTGGAATTGTTCTGAGGTACCTACCATTTTATTGCGACGACCCATGGAAAGGATTTGCGTAAAGCCTACATAGAAGAAAATACCTTCAAAAATCACATAAAAGGCAATTAAATCACGTAGTAAACGTTGATCGTTTTCAGTAGTTCCCGTATGGAAATTAGGATCACCTAAACTTTCAGTAAAGGGAAGAGCCCAAGCTGCTTTAGTGGCGACCGAAGGTATTTCTCTATACATATTAAATACTTCTGCTTCATCAAGGCCTAAGCTTTCAATAACGTATTGATAAGCATGTGTATGTAAAGCTTCTTCAAAGGACTGACGAAGAAGATATTGTCTGCATTCAGGATTAGTAATATGTCTGTATACAGCCAGAACTAGGTTATTCGCTACTAAAGAGTCAGCAGTAGAGAAAAATCCTAAGTTACGCTTAATAATTAAGCGTTCATCTTCAGTTAAGCCATTTGGATCTTTCCATAAAGCCACGTCAGCGCTCATATTGATTTCATTAGGCATCCAATGATTAGCACAAGCAGTTAAATATTTGTCCCAGGCCCATTTGTATTTAAATGGGACTAGTTGGTTTAAATCGGCGCGGCAGTTGATGATTTGTTTATCATCAACATGGATGCGTCGAGCGCCCATTTCAGGCACTTCAAGTCCAGTTGCCCCTACAATTATTGAGGCACTGGCACTTTGTTCTCTAGTATAGTTATCCGACATGTCAGGTTTTCCTCTTATTATTGGCATGCTTCGCAATCAGGGTCGATAATAGAACATGCTTGGGGCTCTGTGCTAATTTTTACTGCATTTAGAGCGCCATCAGTCACAGTAGATTTTTCTACATTACTTGCTCCTAAGCTACGGAGGTAATAAGTGGTTTTTAAACCACGCACCCAAGCATGCATGTAAATATCATGTAATTTTTTACCTGATGGTTCAGCCATGTAGATGTTTAATGACTGCGCTTGGTCAATCCATTTTTGTCGTCTTGAAGCTGCTTCAACAAGCCACATCGCGTCCATTTCAAAAGAAGTAGCATAGCGTTGTTTTAATTCAGCAGGTATACGACTAATGGGTTGAACACTACCATTAAAATACTTCAGATCGTTAACCATTACTTCATCCCAGAGATTAAGTTCTTTTAGCTCTCTCACTAGATAATGATTTAGGACTGTAAACTCGCCCGATAGATTCGATTTTACATATAAATTTTGATAGGTCGGTTCAATAGACTGAGAGACACTACAAATATTAGAGATAGTAGCCGTAGGGGCAATAGCCATCACGTTGGAGTTACGCATCCCTTGAGTACGAACTTTGACGCGTAGGAGTTCCCAATCTAAACGTTGTGAACGATCTTGTTCTAAATATTTGTTACGTGATTGTTGTAGTAAGTTAATAGAATCTATAGGTAATATTCCTTTACTCCATAAAGAACCTTCATAACTAGAATAACTGCCACGTTCTTTAGCTAAATCACAGGAGGCTTCAATAGCATAGTAACTGATTAATTCCATCGAAGAATCAGCAAACTCTACTGCTTCTTTAGAGGCATAATCAATTTTTAATTCATATAAAGCATCTTGGAAACCCATAAGCCCTAAGCCAATTGGTCTGTGTTTAAGATTAGAATTACGTGCTTGTGGTACAGAATAGTAGTTAATATCAATCACGTTATCTAACATACGAATAGCCGTGTTAATAGTACGTTTTAATTTTTCTGTATCCAATACACCATTTGTAATATGAGCTGGCAAGTTAACACTACCTAAATTACACACAGCGATTTCTTCTTCAGAAGTATTCAAGGTAATTTCTGTACACAAGTTAGAACTATGAACTACGCCTGCATGTTGTTGTGGTGAACGTACATTACATGGATCCTTAAAAGTCATCCATGGATGGCCTGTTTCGAACAACATGGAAAGCATTTTGCGCCATAATTTAACCGCAGAAACAGTTTTAGCGTTTTTAATGTGGCCTTGACGATTTTTTTCTTCGAATTCAGCATACAAGGTTTCGAAAGACTTACCGTATTGATCATGTAAACCAGGTACTTCATCCGGTGAGAATAAGGTCCAATCACCTTCTTCACGTACTCTCTTCATGAATAAATCAGGAATCCATAAGGCAGTATTCATATCATGAGTACGGCGTCTGTCATCCCCAGTATTTTTTCTTAATTCAAGAAACTCTTCAACATCACGATGCCAACATTCTAGATAAGCACAAACGGCACCTTTTCGTTTACCGCCTTGGTTTACCGCAACAGCAGTCGCATCAGCAACATTTAAGAAAGGTACTACCCCTTGGGATTTACCATTAGTCCCTTTAATATGAGCGCCCATAGCACGCACTGAAGTCCAGTCATTACCCAAGCCACCAGCAAATTTGGAAAGTAGGGCATTGTCTTTAATTGCACTGTAAATTCCATCTAAATGATCAGGAACAGTCGTTAAATAGCAGCTAGATAATTGCGGACGCATGGTCCCAGAGTTAAATAACGTAGGTGTTGAGGACATATAATCAAAAGAAGAAATTAATTGATAAAACTCAATTGCTTTTTCATTTTTATCTTTTTCACGCATAGCAAGCCCCATTGCAACTCGCATAAAGAATGCTTGGGGTAATTCATAACGTACACCATGCTCATGGATGAAGTAGCGATCATAGAGCGTTTGTAAACTTAAATAAGTAAACAGCATGTCGCGTTCTGGTAATAAGGCTTTACCTAATTTGTCTAAGTCAAAATCAGCCATTTTAGGATCTAACATCCCATGGGCAATACCTTTTTCGATATAGTGATTAAAGTAAGCAGGATAAAGAGTACTCATCTCATCAAAGGTCGCAGAACTTTGAATATTTAACTTGCCTAGTGCTTCCATACGTAAATTATCTAATAATAAACGAGCACTTACATAGGTGTAATTAGGTTCTTTTTCTACAAGAGTACGTGCCGCCATAATGAGTGCTTTATGTACGTCTTCAAATTTGGCTTGGTTATATAAGTTACGTAAAGCATCTTTAATAACAGGCTCGGCGCTTACATGTTCTAAATTACGGCAGGATTCATCAACAATAGTATTTACACGCTCCATATCTAATGGTTCTAATTCTCCATTAGGCATAGTAATCAATAGGGCTTTACTGTCGGCGGGTTGTTGCTTTAATTCTTTTTGACGTGCTTTACGATGTTCTTCACGATATAAAACATAGCCGCGGGCAATTTTATAATGACCACTGCGCATGAGAGCCAATTCTACTTGATCTTGAATGTCTTCTATATGAATCGCACCACCACTAGGTAAGCGACGCTTAAATACCTGGCTTATTTGACGAGTTAACTCTTCGATTTGTTGATGAACTCTATCAGAACTAGGTGCTGTGCCACCTTCATCAGCGATAAATGCTTTAGTAATCGCAATTTTGATTTTAGTGTCATCATAATTCACCACTTTACCATTACGTTTTATTGTTTTTAGTAAACCAGGAGCATTAGCATTCAACTCAAGCTGACTTGTTTGCGGCATGTTAATTGGCTCATGAATTTCAGACATGTTTTCCCCATTGAGATGTTCGTTGTAACAAGAAAAAAGAGGCATTCGCTGTTACATTTATTATAGTTGATTATCACGTACAACCCCAATATATAGTTATTTTTTTCTTAAAGCAATCTACATAATGTGTTTTTTAAAAAAAATATTGTTGGTATGCTGTGGATAAGTTGTGGGTTACACATGGATAAAAAATATGGATTTTAATAAGTCTTTATTTTCAGGCAATTTATTTATTCACAGGGGCAAAATTAAAAAAATTAATAATTTTTTAAGTCTTATTTTTAATAAAAAACCTTGCTTTAACGAGTAATCTTTGCTTCGAACACAAAAGAGAATAAATCGTCCTAAATGCTTAGACTCATGGATTAAAGAGTTGGTTTCAGAATTCTCATTTTGTTTGACCATGACCTGAGACGTCTGTGCAAAAAAAGAGGTTGGTACTTATTTTTTTGAGTTTATTTTAATTCTTTTTCAAAATACTAGTAACGTAGGTCGGGTCAACACCCGACATTCGCTGCGAGCCATGGAGAGCCGAAGGCGCGGGCGAGTAGTCCCTGGTAGCCTTAGGGCCGGATGTTTTTCCGCAGGGAAAATATAAGGCCATACGAAAAGGCGTCAGTCATTGGGGAGCGTAGATTTTGAGGCCCGAAGGGGGA
>CANJQE010000181.1 GCA_947476305.1 Legionellaceae bacterium | reverse complement strand
TAACGTTAAAAAAGTGCATCAACGGATTATTGTGTACTTCGGTAAACATGCTTTAGATATCTACGGCTTGCCAGCAGAGCTGGAACGGGTCGAAATTAATTACTCTAATTACAAAAATATCCTACATTGGTGCGAAATGTAGGTTGCATGCTATTAAAGCAGAAGTCAGTGTGTTAAGACATGCACAACAACCTGAACCAACTGAAGATGAAAGTGATCCTAAGCAGGCACATCGCTGAGTTAAAAAGGCAGAAGGCAATGCTAAACAAATGTCGTTCACTTAAACCAAAACTATAGCTCTTAAAGTTCCCGCTGTTGCTGGACTTAATTGATTACTTTGCCCAGGGGTAGGAATATAAGAAAGTACTGGCTCAAGATAGAGAAATGTAAATAATTTTGCCTGATAATAAATCTGAAACATTAATTCTGTTTTCCGATTAGTTACTCGCTGATTCAACCAAGCTAGAGAAACCCCTGTTCCGATTGAGTCTGCTTCCCTATTAGCAACTAGTCCAAATGCCGTTAAACCTGCGCCCACTGATTGTTTCATCGACAATACTTTAGAATTACTAATACCATATTGGTAAAATCCTGAAATACCGCTTGTATCAAATCCAGGATGTCTATACCACAATCGTTGGGAACCAAATAAATAAGTTCCTGTAGAACCCCTTTGATTCAAGTGTTCCTGATTTATAAGACCCGTTTGATGCCATAAGCCAATTCCAACTGTTCCAGGCTTTTTATCTTTACCTAAAAGCCAAGCGCCTCCAGTCTCAGCAACTTGAAAATAATTTCCATTAAAACTTGGTCCTGTTAATCCAGTTTGCTTTCCACTTGCTAAATTTCCATCATAGATACCATAGGAAGCATACCATGAGTTACTTGGCGTATAAGTTGCGGTCACACCATAAGCCGTATTGGTATAACCAGGCATAAGACCATCTACTGCTGGACTAATAAATATTGGTGTATAAATCAAACTGGTTACAGCAGGAATATTAGGATCACCATTGCTTAATTGGACAGGCTTAACTACATTGTTAAAATCTAAGGTTGTAATGGTTTTACCAAGCCGAATGAAGAAGGTGTCATCAAACAAAGCTTGTCTATACCAAAGTGCATAAAGCTCGGAACGATTATAAGGAGGTACATCGGGTAGCGAATTGAACCCTTGAATAACACCGGCAGGAGCATTAGTATTTTGTGCATTTTGTTGCAGGAATTGGACGCTGAAAAGCCCTCCTTTCCAGCCATTAAAACGCTCCATATCAACAGTTAAATCTAAAAAACCAACACTATTTAAGGTAAAATCTTTTGCATAGGGTACGCCACCACCGAATAAACTATTAGTGTCTCCTATCCAAGCTCCTTGTAATGAAATACCATGGTTATCCTCAATCCCTAATTTTTTTTCAATATATTGCTGCACGATTCCAGAACCAGTCCCTACATTTACAGCACCGGGATTTGAACTAATGCTCGATAAGTCAGAAAGTGGGGCTGTATGCTTTGTGGCCTGAGCGTGAAGACCAGTTATATAAAATAAAAAGAGCAGGCAGCTGACAATACGAAAATAATTCATAATGGTTCTAAGAGAGATTCCTAAAATACTGTATCACAAGAAATAGAAGACGCAAGCACTTGAATTTTTAAGTAATTCGTATTAAATCTATTAAGATGTTTGATAATCTTCATTTCAAATATTCTTCATTAGCTACTTCAAGGACTAGAAATGCTAAACAAAATTCAAACCTTCTCTTTATTAATAAGCGCCCTATTTTTCTCTACTGTTTCAGCAGAAACCTACAGAGTTCCAGCAACCAAAGACACAGTGACCTTAGGTCTTTTTACACAAGATAAGCCACCCGTAATTAAAGTTCACTCTGGGGATTCTGTATCCTTGGAAACCTGGAACAGTTGTTTACATGAAATGGTTTTTAATAAAACAACACCCGCTGAACTGGCAAAGTTCTATACGAAATACGATATTCAAAAGAGCCGCGGTATGCATAGTCTAACTGGTCCTGTTTATATAGAAGAAGCTGAGCCTGGGGATGTGCTTGAGATTAGAATATTAGATATCAAATTAAATGATTTTGGCTATAATTTTTTAAGCCCTACTCAAGGAATTTTATCTGAGTTTATCAAACCTAGAATCATGTATTTTAAATATGATAAAGAACGTACTACTACAGAATTTACCCAAGGATTATGTTTACACTTAAAGCCATTTCCTGGAATTATTGCAGTAGCTCCGCCTCAAGATTGGCCTGATGGATGGCCCGTAAATTTAGAAACTCACATGGGTCAACCAGTTCCAGGTCAATTTAACTCTGTTCCCCCAGGCCCCTTTGGAGGAAACTTAGATCAACCAAGTTTACAAGCAGGCTCCATCCTTTATTTACCCGTTTTTCAAAAAGGGGCTTTAGTTTGGACCGGTGATTCACATGCCATGCAAAGTAATGGAGAAATTGACGTTACAGCACTCGAGACTTCTTATGAAGGAATTACCCTGCAATTCATTGTCAGAAAAGATCTCAAGGCCGAAGGGGTATTTGATAAAACAAAACGTAATGGAAACAGTTTATTCACTTGGCCAATTGTTGAAAACTCTAAAGAATGGATAATGATAGGTTTGCATGAAAACCTGTATGAAGCCATGCAACTCGCCTCTAATAATGCCATTGATTTTTTAGTACGCACTCAAGGATTTTCAGCACAAGAAAGCTATCAATTTTTGAGTATGGTCGGAAATTTTGACATTCCAGAAGCAGTTAATGTCCTTAAAAGCGTGGCCGTACATATTCCTAAAGCAAGCTTTAAAAATTTTGGAAAGACAATCACACTTTCTTCTGCAGATAAGTTCCCACTAACAACGCCAAAGATCAATGAAAATGCACGCTGCCTGCCCCAAGAAGGCAAAATTATTCAATAACCATTAGGTGAAAAAATGAACAAGATCTTAGTTTATTTATGCTTAGCTTTCATGACTTCAGCTGTCTTAGCGAACAGCATTATGCTAGATAATAAAACGGACTACCCAGAAAAAGCGAAGCAAAGTAAAATTGCCGTACAATGGGCAGATTCCGCTGAAGCTATTCAAAAGGCCAATAAAATTATCATTAATAGCTCAACCTTAAATCTACTCTCATTAAACATACTTCCTAAAAAAGGACAAAACCAATTAACCCCTCCTAATCATGCTCAATATTTTAGAGTGATAGTATGGTCAACTAACAAACAGAATCCAGATCTACTAACCAACTGGGTTAATATTATTCCCAATAAAATCTATGTCCTTAGCCAGGACCTACTCGTACCAGCCATACTCATGTCAGGTACAGGTTGTTAAATCACTCACTGAAGACAAGGTTGGCCACGTCATTAAGTTAATGAAGATGTGTCATTCATGAGAAGTCGGGAATTCATTCTTCAGCTGACTTCAGATCATGATTAGAGATGGATCTCCGTCTGCGCGGAGAAGACAGCTTAGTCTGTCCCGAGCTTAATTTAATGGCAATAAATTTGAGCCAAGTCCCAACCATTGGTAACTCCTTAAGTCGATGAAAAAGACCTTGTCTTTACAAAAAAAACTCGAAAGTATTTCCTATAAATTTAATTGTTTGACTTCTTAAATAAATGGGTCTATTGTTGGTTTTTATTGATCTACATGACCATATAGAGCACAATATATTTAATAAAGCTCAAATACGAGGTAAATTATGCCAGGTAATAATTTAGCTGAATTAACTAAAATCATTGCGCCTCTCATAGATGCTTTAGAAACTGACCACGCGGTGGAAGTTCCATCTGAATTAAAAGACACTAACTCTATCGATGATTCTGATGATGATATCTCCCCTCCCGCTTCTTTTGATCCCATTGATATAAGGGATTTTGAGTCTACAGGACTAGTCGCTTCTGATATCCGAATGAGTCATACCGTGGATAAGGGCTCTATTCCAGGCTCTTCTGACGTATGGTATAGAAAAGAAATAAGCTCTCCAGCCAAAGCGCGGAGCGAATGGTTGGCCCAAGAGTTTTTAAGGTTAATTATCCCTAATCAAGTGGAAACGCGTTTAGCCTATGATCCTGTTTCCAGCGTTTATTATATTCTTTCAAAAGAAGTTCCCCGTTTTAAACCCTTACCCCAAAATGAAAAGGAAAAATTTACTAATGGAACTTATAAAGGGCTCGGCTATATTATAGTCGGCGCTTATTTCGTTCATGAAGCAGATTTAAAGAACGGTAATATAGGTTTAGGTGATGATAATGTAGTGTATAAAATTGATGGTGATTGGTCTTTTGCTTCCATGCGAAGTAATGAGCAGTTTCCTAAGCACACTGGAGGGATTAATGCAGCTCAAATTAATCGCCTACCCTTCCCTTACACCTACAAAGCTCATAACTGGCTTGATCTTTATATTGAAGGAAGTCTGGCTAGTGCAAGCGATATAGTCGCTTCTGATATTGGAAATAGTGCGCAATTTCAACAAGAGAAGTTTGAAACTTTATTTAAATTACTCTTGATTCCTGATGCATATTTTAAGCAATTTGTTGATACGTTTATCCCGGCTGGTGCCGCAGACTACAGTGATTTTTTAATCGAACGACGTAAAACCTTGCTTAAACAAGCCTCGAGAATTCAAGGATTTACAGAGTACTTGGAGGAAAATAAAGACAAATTAGAAGAAATGGTTCATACATTTCAAGAACAAATGAAAAGCTTTGTCGTGCAAGGTCAATATACTGTATTAAACCCGTCGGAACATCAAGAATTTAATAATCATGTAAACGCTGAATTGGACCATGTGTTAGGAACGCTGAGCATTTCTCCTAGTACGTCTATTCCATCAACTGGTACTACCCATACTAATACTATTACCCCCAATATTTTAATAGGACCCGGCGCAACAGCTTTTAGCGGATCTGGCGCAACTGATATAGTACCTATAACTTCCACTTCCCTAGCTGCAACACTCGAGATTGAGTCTCATACTCTATCTTCTGATACAGTTTCACGAGCTTTTAAAGAGAGTGATTTGATAGGTAAGCCACATACTTTAGGTATTTTTGCCTCTACAATTCTTCCTCAACGAAGAATAATGGAGATAATAGAAGATTATGATGCTCCTTCTTCTAAATATATGAAAGTTCTTTAAGTTATTCTAACATCTTACTTGTAGCTTCAAATGTATCAAGCTACAAAGTAATTTTATTAATCCTTTTATTCAAATTAGCCACATAAAATATTCTACTATTTTCAGTGGCTTATATAATTAAAACGGCTTTTATGCGATCTACAATACGTTTATCTCCTTCACAAGGATGACGTAATTCTAAATATTCTTTTTGCTCTGTACTGAGCGGATATATACGTTTATTGTCTCCTTGAAGCAAATACAGTAAGCTGATTTCTACTAATATCGTTATGCTTGGTTTGCGATTCATCAAGTAAGATATTTAATAGTATTAGAGCTAATTAAAGCAAGCTATTGATCTTATGATTGATATCTAAAATCATCTTTGATCATGAAGTGGGTTGTGGGCTTAAAAAATAGGTACAATGCTTATTAGTATCTTTAATCCAAATGAAATGCTTCCATAAATTTTTAACCTTTTACTATTTGACTTATCAAAATTTCCCCCCTATTTTGTATGTACTATACTGTGCGCGGTCACAAATTGAGGTTTTAGCTGCTTGACATTCCTGTACAAAGGATCATCATTCGCGCTTTTAGCCAGCAAGGGATATGTCGGTGATCAATGTAGTATTTTCAGATGAACAACTCACTCAATTAAGCAATTT
>CANJQE010000180.1 GCA_947476305.1 Legionellaceae bacterium | reverse complement strand
TGAGCTTCCTTCGTGCCTCAGGACTCCTCATTGACACCGCTTTCTCTTCAGGTAACCTGTCATCAGAAGCAATGCCTCGGTGTTCCAATAATTGGACACTATCTAAGATTTAAGGTTTTACTGTCTCATCGATGGGGTCCACTTTAGTTGCTTACCCTGATGAGCGCATTCATTTTATTCTCAATGATATAAAGCCAACTCTGATATTAACAGAAACAACTTATGTAAAATGCTTACCATCTCGGTATCCTTATCTTGCTATGGATGCCGTTAAGTTATCAAACAATCCGGAATTTAATAAACCTTGGAATCTCGTAAATGGCAACCAAGCAGCCTACATTATTTATACCTCTGGAAGCACAGGGAAGCCGAAGGGAGTTGTCATTCCCCATGAGGCCTTATTAAATTTAGTATGTTCGTTAAAGCAAGAGCTTCAAACCAATGCAAGCACACGAACAATCCAATTTACCTCACCTAGTTTTGATCCATCAATCATTGAAATTTTTGTGACGTTTATTTCGGGAGGCACCTTATATATTGCTCCCCAAGAAACAAAACAAGATTTAGATGCATTACGCCATTATATTGATCAACAGCAAATTACTTTGATGTGTTTACCACCAACATTGGCGACCCTAATAAATCCAGATGACTTTTCCTCAATTACTACTCTTTTACTCGGCGGCGAAAAATTAACGCCAAGTATGTTGGTCAATACCCTTAGACCTAATCGCCAAGTATTTAATGTTTATGGGCCTACTGAAACAACTGTTTGTGTATGCGTGCAGCAATTAACCGATGTAGGTGAGGAAGCAAATCAGATTGGCAAAGCATTGCCGAATATTAGATTCTATGTAGTTAATGCGGATAATGAGCTTTGCCCCATGGGTATTCCTGGCGAACTATATATTTCCGGCTTAGGGCTAGCACAAGGATACTGGAATAATCCGCAACTAAGCCAAAAGCAATTTCTGCCCAACCCCTTTATTAGCCCAGATGATGATTTAAAAAATCATGCCTTAGTGTATAAAACAGGCGATAAAGTGCAATGGTGTTCTGATGGCAGGCTCTTATATCTTGAGCGTATGGACAAACAACTTAAGTGGCATGGTTTTCGTATTGAACCGGAGGAAATAGAAACCGTTTTATTGACCTATCCTGAAATGAAACAAGTACTTGTTCAGTTGAAACAACTAAACAACCAACACACTCTTTTAGTTGCTTATTATGTTAGCTCTCATGAACTTACTCCAGAACAATTAAAAGCCTTTTTACAGCTCCGATTACCTAGCCATATGATTCCTAGTGCCTTTGTATTTCTAAAACAAATGCCTATGTCGCTGAATGGAAAAATTGACAACAAGGCTCTTAATACACTGGTGTTAAACCTTGGGACCAATCATCAGACACCAAGAACATTATTAGAAAAGACTTTATGTCAGGTATGGGAAGAAGTATTAGAGCAGCAAGCCATTGGCGTAACAGATAATTTCTTTTACCTGGGTGGAGATTCTATTTTAAGTATTAAATTAATTAGCCAATTACAGCAATTAGGATTTCATTATACGATTAACGATATTTTTAACTATCCAACCATTGCAGAATTAGCGCATAACAAACCACAATTTAGTTCTTTTGCTTATCAGAGCAATGCGATACCAGCAAAATTAGCTATTGATTTAATCCCTATCGTTATTCAGAAAATCCCCGCGCCTATTTTATTTTTAATGCCACCAGCTACTGGTAATGCTTTTTGCTATTCCATTTATGCCACTATAACGGATTGTTCCATTTATGCTATTCATCATCCTGATTATGGTATGGATCCTCAATATCACTCGATAGAAGATTTAGCTGCAGTTTATTTGGCAAAAATAAAAAAAATCCAAGCCAAAGGACCTTATTATTTAGGTGGATGGTCTTTTGGAGGTATGGTTGCCTTTTCTATAGCCCAATTATTAAAACGAACAGCTCATGAGCGAACAGCCTTATTATTTTTAATTGATTCCTTATTTAAAAAGTCTTTTTCTTGCAGTGACAGCGAACTACATCAGGATCTTCAATTAATTTTAGAGAATCAACACAATAAATCCCTAATAAATAATCAAGAGTCTTTTAAAGCTAACTTAGAAAAAGCGCGGTCCTTGCTTGAACCATTAGAAATAGTAAAATATCGCGAACAGGTCATTCTCTTAAAAGCAAAAAATAGTGCGGTCCCAGCTGATATTATGTATATGAAAAAATATTTTAGTCAGCTCACTATAATGGAAACAGAAGGCTCTCATTTTGAATTATTTAATATGGAATACCAATTGAGTACTCTGAGCAAAACCAAGGAACTATTGAAATCCACGTTAACGCAAACTGCTTTAATAGATTAGAATAAGAACCCAAGGCTTCATAGGGATATGCTATATGATTAATGATAGACCCATCATTGGAATAACTGGTAGTTGTGGCAAAACAACCACGAGAGAATTAATTGCTGCACTGTTAGCAACCCGGTGGAAGGTGTTTAAAAATCATGAAAATGGCAATAATGCATGGTTTATTGAGCGTTATCTCACTGAGATTGATGCAAGCCATAAAGCTTTAGTTTTGGAGTATGGGCTAAGAACTCCTGATTGCATTCGCGATTGTTGTGCCTTAATTCAACCTAATATGGCTATTATAACCAATATTGGCAGAGCCCATCTGGGTAATTTTAATGCGAATATTCAGGAACTAGTTAAAGCAAAAGCACAAATTATAGCGGGGCTACCTGCGCATGGTTATTTATTTTTAAATGCCGATGATGAGAACTCTCGCTTAATTAAGCTAGATGAATTTCCAGGCAAGCTTATCAAGATCAGCATAGGCCTCCCATCAGATTATCAAGCCAAGCACATCCAACATGATGAAAAAGGTATTCGTTTCGAGCTGATGTTGCAGAATACAAATGAGCTTATTGAAATCGCCTTACTAGGAAGACATAATATCTACAATGTATTATTTAGTATTGCTGTAGCAGATAATTTAGGTTTTTCTGCAACTGAAATTAAAACAGCATTAGCTTCATTTTACAGAATAAAACGTCGCTTAAACTATTATCGTCTAGCCAACAATAATCACTTAATTGATGATACCTGCAACTCGAGTCCAGAGGCAAATATTGCTGCCATAGATGTTTTAGCAGAATTAGGTTCTGGTCATAAAATAGCTATATTGGGCAGTATGTTAGATCAAAACGGTCACCCAGACGCCTATGTTGCTGTAGGAAAGCATATGGTCAATAAAATTGATATGCTCCATACTTTGGGATGTATTGAAGTGGGTCAGGATGCAAAAATCATCGGTGAAGCAGCCATTGCGGCCGGCTTTCCTAAAGAAGCAGTCATGCATCATGATAGTCATGATGCTTTTAAAAAATGGTTAAGACAGCATTGGACTGGAAATAATACCTTTCTAGTCAAAGGTACATTAACCTACTCTTTAGCCTATCATATCGCTCGCCAATCTCTGCGTTTAGGTTTGCTAAAATATCATAAAAAAACATCAGTCCTATAGTGAGGCTGAAAAAGAATTGAAACAAATAGCTGTTCATTGAATATCTATACTGCTCTGTTTATTACTAAAAGCCGTGTTAAAATAGGGATGCAATAGGCTTGGGCAATAGTATGACCTTAAAAATCGATATAAATCATTCTATTTTTACTTTGAAAGAAAAAGTTCAAGAAGTCAGTAGTGATTTTCTTAATACCTTCGGCTTAAATTATTTTCAATATCTTCGCTGCTATGACAATGGAGCAATTGGTCTTCTTACAAATCATACGGGCCTTTTTGAATATTTTCAGCATATAAAGAATCAGCCGGTTGTCTTTTCTTCTTTGGAAAAAGAAAATGAACAAGCAGTCTCTTACTGGTTTTTGTGGGATCAATCTTTACCCGAAATGCCAGTGCAGCTAGCGCGCGAGCAATTTAAGTTATGTAATGGCCTTACTTTAGTTAGGCGTTCTAAAAATTATTACGACATGATTGCTGTCGCAACGCCCACTGATACTGGTGACTCCGCCGCATTTTATCTTAATAAATTAAAAACCATTGAACAGTATATTAATGATTTTGATAAGCAACACCAAGATCTCATTATGGTTATGGATAATAACCGCCTTGAGTTGCCAGAGGCATACAGAGATGTAAACTACCAAAACCTGTGTTTAAAACAAGGTAAATTTCCTGTCCTAGGAAAAAATGAAAGAACCTATATTACTATTCAAGAATTAGCCTGCTTGCGTTTATTATGCAGCGGGATGACTTATAAATATTGTGCTAAAACCTTAAATTTATCCCCTCGCACTGTTGAAACTTATATCCAACGCATCAAACAACGCACTGGATTTAGCTCTTTATCTGAATTAGAGCGCATGCTCTTAATGAGCTGTCCGTGATTGCTACGGACAGCTTTTTTTTATTCTCTCAGTACACTCATCTAAGGTAATTTATTAAGAGATAGAAATTATGATCATCAAAGAACGTCGACCTGCTGAACAATTATTTTTGCAGTTTTGTGAAGGCTATAAAAACCGCGATTTAGCTTATTTATTAAATTTATTTACTCTAAATGCTACGCTTTGGGGCTCTGGAATTGATGAGTACCGTTTAGGTTTAAATCAAATCCAAACACAGCTAGAAAGAGATTGGGCTCAGTCGGAACAAGGAATGATAGAAGTTGTTTCTTTTGTTTCTAATTCTGATAATTCATTATGGACAGCTGCCTTATGTAATGCTCAGATTAGCATCGCTGGAGTAACCCATATTTTCGCAGAGTTACGAGGTACAATTATTTTGAAGCAAGTAGACAATCAATGGAAAATAGCTCATATGCACGCCTCTTTTCCTGATTATAGAAATGCAGAAAACGGGTCTTTTCCTATTAATTGATTAGCGAAGAAAGCAAGACTTAGGAAAACCCTCAAGGTTGAAAGAAGTTTTTAATGAGGGAATAACGAAGAGATTGGGTGTTTTTCGTAAGTCCTTGATGGGCACAGAGCCCTGTGCCCATCATCATTTTTTGAATTAAACGTCGTAACGTATACCTACAGTACCCATATTGTAATACATACTGTCTAAGTTAACTGTCCAATTAGTAGTTTGAACATGCGCAGGGTATTGTGTTGAACCAAAGGTAAAGTCTGTTGGAGAGACATATAAAAATCTATATTCAGCAAAAAGACTAACTTGTTGGCTCACACTAAAATTAAATCCAGCTTTTGCTTGGGCTGCAAAAGTCCAATCATCAGCATTAGGATTCGAATTATAATGGTTATAAGGCTCTGCCGGTGTTGTTTGCGTAGAATCGGCCCCAGAAATTGAGACAATCGCCGCGCCAATTCCACCACCTACATAAGGATGAATTGAACCGAAATCCGCATTATCAAAATTTAAGACGCCATTGGCTAAGAGAACACCATTATCCATGGGATAAGTTACTCTGAAATCATGCTCATTCAATCTCACAGTATTATTATCTATATCCTCGCCTCTTTGAGTCAGGCCAAAATAATAACCTTCAAATTCAACAGCCGGCTTAATAACCCATGGTGTGCCCTGGCTAAAAGCACCAAACTTATAACCAATAAAACCTCCACCTACGCCGACAGTATCAGAATTATTTGCTTTTCCATAAGCATTAACGGCTAAAGGAGGAGATATAAAAGCAGTTCCATGCTGACTAATATCTTCACTAGTCACACCCCCTGCTCCACCGCTGCGAGCCATGGAGAGCCGAAGGCGCGGGCGAGTAGTCCCTGGTAGCCTTAGGGCCGGATGTTTTTCCGCAGGGAAAATATAAGGCCATACGAAAAGGCGTCAGTCATTGGGGAGCGTAGATTTTGAGGCCCGAAGGGGGA
>CANJQE010000179.1 GCA_947476305.1 Legionellaceae bacterium | reverse complement strand
GCGTAGATTTTGAGGCCCGAAGGGGGATCAAAATCAAGGGGGACCAGGACGGCCAGGGCCGCCGGAGGCATACTTGTCGCCTGTTTTTGTCCCTGCCGGGGACTTGGATGTCCCGGCAGGTTTCTCAAAAACAGGCGACACGCTGCAAGATGGGTAAGGTATTTAGTAACTACATTATTATTGGGTTCAACGCTTTGAGCAAATTTGAGATTTTGTTGGGTATATTCATGAGCGCAAAAGATTTCTGTTGTTTTAGGTAAGGCTTTAAAAAGGAGTAAGGACTGATAAAGTTGTTCCAGTGTTCCATCAAATACTCTACCACAGCCAGCAGAAAATAAAGTGTCGCCGCAAAATAACCAATGTTTATTGGGTTCAAAATAACTAATATGTGTAGAAGTATGGCCAGGATTAAACAGGATACGAAAAGAGCAGCTTCCAATAGTTATAATTTGATCTATTGCTACGGTATTAGTAATTAAAGGAATACGTGAATCAGCCGGTCCATAAATAGCACAAGAAGGATAAGAGTCTTTAAGTTGTTCTACTCCTCCAATATGATCATGATGATGATGCGTAATTAATATAGAGTTTAAAGTTAAATGATTTTTTTGCGCAAAATTGAGTACGGGACTAGCATCTCCCGGATCAATGCAAGAAAAAACGCCTTCATCCTTATCAATCAATGCCCAGATATAATTATCAGAAAAAGCTGAAATAGGAACAATAGTCATTATAAATCCCTTTATTCTATTTAATTAAGCCTCAATAATAAAAAAAGACTCTTTAGGGTTAAAATAATTTTTTAGCGTCTCACAGAGTGTTTTCATTTCTTGAGCAAAAGTATAGGGTGGATTAATAAGCCATAAACCACAGCCAGTCATTCCATCTTGAACTTTTCCAGTAAGATTAAATTCAACTCGTAAAGTATTTTTCGCTCCAATATCCTGTAAACGTCGTATTAATTGATCACTAAGTCGTCTATTAACAACGGGATACCACAGACAATAAACACCGGTGGTAAATTTTGCAAAGGCATGTTTCAAAGCGCGGGGAATAGTTTTGTATTCATCCTTTATTTCATAAGAAGGATCAATAAAAATTAAACCCCGTTTTTCTGGTGGCGGTAGCAAAGCATCAAGTGCGGCTATGCCATCCGTATTACTAAAATGAGCCTTTTTATGGGATAAGGGAATATCTTTTAATAGTTCATATTCAGCAGGATGAAGCTCACAAAAATACGTTCTATCCATAGCACGTAAAGCATTGATTGCGAAATAGGGCGAACCAGGATAAAAACGTAAAGAGTCTGATTGATGGAGTTGTTTCATAATGACCTCCAGGTATTCTTTAAAAAGAACTGGCAATTTATTTCTATCAGGCCAAAGCAATTGAATACCTTGTTTATACTCATTGGTTTTTTCAGATTGTCGATCCCTCAGATCGTATAGACCTTTTCCTGAATGTGTTTCTAAATAAAACAAGGGTTTTTCTTTTTGTACGAGGTAACTTAAGAGACGGGTTAAACCAAGGTGTTTTATCACATCCGCAAAATTTCCGGCATGATATCCATGTTGATAACTAAGCATAATATCTTTTAATTAAGAGGTTTTGCAGCGCATTATAACAGAATCTATTTAATAGAACCCAAGTTATGAGTTTTTTTCATTATTAGAGATTTGTTTATTTTTTATAAGTTCTGATTTACTTCTAATTGTGCACTATACTTTCTTTGAGGGGTGCAGAAACGGAGGGTATTATGTCTTTACATGAAGACTCAGATGACTATTCATTTGCTGATTATAATCATGACGATGTAGATGATATCGAAGACTTAGATCAAAAGAAAAGAGTCAAACGCTTGGATGATATCGCAGAATTAGATCAAAGGAAAAGAGTCAAACGCTTAATTGAAGAACGTCTTGAACGCAAAAGATTAAAAGATGAGTTTAAAGATGATTTTGACGAATTAAGTGGGGAATTCGATTGGGATGAACTCGACAAGTAGCTTTAATTTAAGCTACTCCAGCCGCCATTAAGGTATTTTCTAATAAAGAAACTATCGTCATTGGACCTACGCCACCAGGAACAGGTGTTATCCAGGCTACTTTATTTTTGGCTATATTAAAATCTACATCACCGCGAAGTGTTCCATTTGGAAGTCTATGAATACCCACATCAATAACAATTTGATGTTCCTGAAGCCAATCAGCTGATACGACATCGAGTACTCCCGTGGCTACTATCACTACATCAGCACTCGATATAAATTTCTTTAAATCTTGAGTAAAGCGATGACAGATAGTTACCGTTGCCCCTGCGAGTAATAATTCTAGACTGATAGGCCGACCTACAATGTTTGATGCACCTACTACAACAGCATGTTTACCTTGTATATTAAGCTGGTAATGTTTTAATAAATTGATAATGCCTAATGGGGTACAGGGACGTAAGAAGGGATTTCTTTGGGCTAAGCGGCCTAAATTGTAAGGATGAAAGCCATCTACATCCTTTCTCGGATTTAATTGTTCGATGATGAAATTAGTATTTATATGCGAAGGTAAAGGAAGTTGTATTAAGATACCATCTACTTCCTCTGAGTTGTTTAACTCAATAATTAGCTCTAATAATTCTTCTTGAGAAGTTCTTTCCGTCAGATCATAAGAAAAAGATCTAATGCCTATTTCTTCACAGGCTTTGCGTTTATTGTTTACGTAGATAGATGAAGCCGGATCACTACCAATTAAAATAACAGCTAAGCCCGGGGTTTGATGTCCTTGCTCTACATGCTTTTGCACTCTTTTTTTCAGTTCATTTTTTTTGAGAGCTGCGACTTCATTTCCGCTTATTAGTGATGCAGGCATGTGACCCCCTATAAATTGGCGATGATTATGAAGTAGTGATTTTGCTAATGCAACAAGACTTACGAAAAACGCCCAATCTCTTCGTTTAAAAGGAATTTTTAATTCGGTCATTTAGTTAATCTAAACTCCCTCATTAAAAATTACTTTTGCCTCGACCTTGGCGTTTTTCGTAAGTCCTGTGCAAGAACCCTTTTTCATAGAATATTAATTTTCCAATAAGTGAAAAATAAAAATTATGAATTAATAAAACATCCTTTGGTTTAATGTTGATCATATATGGAGGTCTGGTACTTATAAATACGGAGATTGTTGAATAGATGGGAAGATAATGTTATTTTTTATCAAGAATTTATACCATATTCTGGCGTGGAGCTCTGATTGAAAAAAACTGTTCTACATGAGGCTTTATGGGCGTTCATGGCGCCTATTACTTCTATTTATGGCCTTGGGCTAGGTAAAATGACGATCAAATCAGCCCTTGATCAACCCTTTATAGCAGAAATAGAATTAATCGATGTAGGTAGTGTTGCCATAAAAGACGTCAGGGTTAATGTGGCGGATCCGGAAAATTTTGAACAAATTGGTTTGGAGCGAGCTGCGGATTTATCCTTATTAAGCTTTAAAATCGAAAAAAATGAACAAGGTAAAGAAATAATTAAGGTAGAGTCGGTAGAGAGAATGTCTGAGCCTTATATGGAGTTAGTTGTTGATTTAACCTGGCCAGAGGGCCAATTATACAAAGCTTATACTATATTATTAGATCCTCCAGGCTACCATTTAGTTTCCTCCACTATTCAAGGAGGCGCCTCTCATTATAAATACCGCTCACAACCAATAAGTGAACCCGGTATTATTGATCAAACTGTAGTAACTACTGTGAATCATAATCCGATTGCTACTAAAGATAATAGAAAAAAGGCAACCTATGGTCCCACGGTTACTAATGAGAGTCTGTGGCAAATAGCACAACGATATAAATCTTCTGATGTGATCTTACCTCAAGTTGTTCTTGCTATTGTGGGAGCAAATCCTGATGCATTTAATGAGGGTAATTTAAACGGTTTAAAAGTTGGGGTGCGGTTGACGATTCCAGCAAGCTCAGACATTGCATTAGTACCTGCAGACCTAGCAACTGCAGAGGTAATGGCTCATGATAAAGCTTGGAATGATAAAAAACCTATTGAACATGTTTTAACACCACCATACATGAATAATAATCAAGGAACGACGGCCAAAACTACTTCGAGTAGTTCTTCTAGTGGAATGACCGTTACTCCTATCCCAACACCCAGCACCATACCCCAGCTAATACCGAATACTGTGAATAATTCTTTAACAGGTAATCAACCAACCGTACAAAATACAAAACCACAGAGTATAGAACAAGATTTTACCACTAGGACGGAAATATCCTTAACAGTTGCTGCTGTAGAATCTGTCCGAGAGGCGAATGCCTTATTAATGGAGCAATTGCATTTATTACAAAAACAAAATGATAAGTTGCAAAAACAACTCGATAAGCGGAATAAAGAGTTGAAGCAACTCCGATCACAAGTTCAAGTTTTAGTAAAACAACGGCAATCACTACCAAGTCAAGCAAGTGCAGCTGGATCAGACAACTCTTCAAATCTATGGCCATTAATTTTATTATTGCTTGCTGCTGGCGGCGGGATTGGTTTTGCGTACTGGTATTTACGAATCCGAAAACAACAGGATACGGTTCCTGCTCCTGCTGTAAGTCCATCAAATCAGCTTTTAGATATGAATACTTCTTTTATAAAACCTAGAGAAGTGCCAAATAATACACAAGTTGTTGTAGAAACTGAGGATACATCAAAATCGGAATTGATGGTGATTGAGCCTCAACAAACTGAAAATAAAGCCGATGATTCTTCTGGAGAAAAAATAGTTGAAGAAAAGACTAAAGAAGAGCTAAGAGAAGAAAGTCCTATCTCAGATAATGAGAAAAATAGTCACGTTATTGATGATGACCATGAGTATGATATCTCAGCGCAATCAGAAAAGAAAAAGTCGAGCACAACTGCTCCTATAGAAGATAAAGAGGAAGATTTAGCGTTTGAGCCAGAATTTACTCCTGAGCAGCCAAGTGATTTAGGTGAAAATAATGTAGTTAAAGAAGAAGGAAAAAAAGAGTCATTTCTCGATTTTACCTCTGATTTTGATTCGGAAAAAGTTGAGCCTCAGGGCGCGTTTGATGAAGGTACTAATAGCTCTTCTGAAAAAGAAGCATCAAAAGAAGATTATTTAGAGTTTGAATCTGGCTTACATAATACTCTTAATGTACCTCCTACAGACTCAACGGAGAAAAAAGAGCGAGATACCAGTGAGGGTATTGATTTTGATCTATCAGAAAATGAATCTGAAACTACAGAAGAACCCCATGTTGATAACTTTTTTGTAGAGAAAAAACCAAGTAAAAAAGATAAGATTAAAAAAGAAGAAAAGCCAATTGAAGTTGATGATAGCATTAGTCAATTCTTTGTAGAGGATAAAGCGCCTAATGAGGAAGAAGAATTTGAGTCATCAATTGAAGCAGAACTTAAAAAAGACCGTTTAAAAAGTAAAAAAGCATTAGAGACTTTATTAGCACTAGCTAAGACCTACATGAGCATGGATGATTTTGAATCGGCTCGCCATTCTCTAGAAGAAGTAGTGGAGCATGGAAGTAAAAAACAAAAAGAAGAGGCTACAAGTCTGCTTGAGTCAATAAAGGGTAAATAATTCTTGTCACCTAATTTCAATGAAAGTGAATTGAGTTATTTGTTCCTGCTAAGTATTTGAGTTAAATCATGTAATTCAGAGCAACCCCAGGCTTATTAAAATAATTGCCATTAGATTAAAGATTTAATCTTTTCTATATTTAAGTAATGTGGGATACATCAATTCGTTTACATTGTAATGATAGCCTGGATGAAGCGCAGCCTATCGGAGCTTCATCAGAGTGACGTCTGGATTGCTTCACTCCGCTCGCAAAGACGACAAGGTTACAAGTATTCCTTAGCTTGACGGCTATGGGGTAAGCCCCACATCCTCGATGTTCTT
>CANJQE010000178.1 GCA_947476305.1 Legionellaceae bacterium | reverse complement strand
TTAACACCATTAGTGATGATGCAATTAGTACTGTTGAGAATGAGTTAAATAATAGGCCAAGAAAGTGTTTAAACTATAAAAGTCCTATTGAAATTTTTAACACAAACTAGAGGCGGCAAAGTTGCGATAACTAGTTGGATCCGCCCTATTATTACCATTTTATTTGTCTTTTTATAATTCAATAGTTGCATATTAAAAATCAATTAGTTTAATTAAATAAATTATAGCAAAAATTGGACAAATATCGCATTTGCTTAACCAAGATAGTGTTGCAAGTTTTAGATTAATAAATTCACATTAATAATGTGCAAAAACCACTCCTAAAGCCCAATCAGAGTTTGTATTTGAAGGCATTAAATGGATGCTTTGTTTTATGGGTAGACCGTAGCCGTTTACTAATAAGGAGTAGAGATAGGAAGAAGCGGCGCAGGCTTTAAACAGTTCTTTCCCTGAATATTGTTTTTGTAATTGAGACCAATTATTTTGGCAAAGATTTTTTCCTGATAAAGAGGCCATTTCATGATTAGTAAATTTATCGTTTATAGAAAGATTGTTTTCTTTAAGCATGTCGGTTATTCCACCTATTAAATACCATTCTTTTGGCGGATAGTGAGATACAATGGTCTTAATTTGATTTAAAGAAAACTGTGCATTCATTTTTTTGGAAATAGATTGAACACATTGGAGCATATTCCCTGTTCCTTTACTCTCTGCGCTCAAAGGGTATCCTTGCGTATAACAAGGAAAATAACTCTTAAATCCATCAAGTAATTCATTTTCACCTAGGCCTAGAAAACTATAAGAAACTATTTTTAAAGTTTTACCGTATAAAGAGAAGGAATATAAATGAGGGAGCTTTTTTATGCTTTTCTTATTCCCATGGATAGGTAAGGCGATTTGGGTAGAGGCTCCTCCGATGTCAATCACTGCAACTAAAGGTTGATTATCTTGATTCAAGCGTTTCAGTTGATAATTAACTGATAACCAATCAAAAAAGCCTTCTTCTTCACCCGATATGGTACGGATATCGACTAAATTCAAATTCTTTTTTTGAGTAAACCATTTTTTTATTAGATTATAGACAGAATTACTGTCCGTTTTAGATACTAATCTCATTCCTGCTGTAGCATAGAAATAAACTCGCAACTTATAAGTGGGTGCCTGTTCAAACAATTTATTTAAATAAGAGGGAACAGTTGAGGGCTCATGCATCATATTTGCAAGCCCGGGTTTTATTGAGTTATTCCAGACTTCAGTAATATTAATTGGTGTGTGTGTTGAATCTAAGTCGTAAGAATAAATATATACACGTGAACCTGTACTTCCTGCATTAACCACAGCAATACAATGATGTTTAGTACAATCAGTTTGGCTTGCACTATGAGCAGTAAATGAAGAGCTCAATACAATTAGGATTGCAAAAAGATAATGATGCATACATGCTCTTAGTTAGAAATTAAATATAATCATACAGCAGCATACTCTTCACGTCAAAAAGACAAAGGTATAAAACCTATTTTAATCAAATAACTTAGTAAATATTCTTCTATAATTGACTAAGCTAATGATGTATTTTCTTTTAAAAGTTCAAAAATTATGCTATAACCGCGGAACATTTTTTAACATTGAATAATGCAGAGATTAAATTAGAAAATATTGAGATAAATCATAATGATATAATTTATTTTAATTTTTTAAAGATCAATGGTTTTAAAAGTTTCAGGATATATATAACATTAGATTTATTATTTTTTTATTACAACTTAGCGAGAACCAAACAGCCTGTGAAAAAGACTAATGTAACGAGCTCGAAGCCCATTAAAGATGCCGGATATCACCGTGGTTTAAAAGACCGACATGTTCAATTAATCGCTCTAGGAGGGATTATTGGCTCCTGTTTTTTTTTAGGTACAGGAGAGGTGATTAACCTTGTAGGCCCCGCTGTTTTTATAGCGTATATGTTAGGTGGCTTAATTATTTATTTAACCATGCTATGTATGGGTGAGTTGGCCGTTGCTATTCCTATTTCAGGATCCTTTGTTACTTACACCTCTGATTTTATCTCCCCTGCTGTCGCCTGTGGAGTCGGCTGGTCTTATTGGATTAGTTGGGTAGCTTATATTCCTGCCGAATGCGTGGCTGGTGGAATTATCATGGAGATGTTTACTGGAGTAAATGGCTATGTATGGGCTATTTGTTTTGGTTTATTAATTACTTATATTAATCTGGCCAAAGTCGATACCTTTGGGGAAATTGAATTTTGGCTTGCTTTAATCAAAATTATTGCGTTGATGGGCTTTGTGATCTTAGCCCTCCTTATCTTCTTTGGTGTCATTCATAAGGATAACTCCCACGGTATCATTGGAATGAGATACATTCTAGGTGAAGGAGGATTGTTACCGAATGGGATCATGTCTTTGCTCACTGCCATGGTACTTTTATTAGTTAATTATCAAGGCTCAGAAATTATCGGCCTAGCAGCGGGAGAGTCAGAAAATCCTGCTCGCATGATCCCTCATGCTATTAGAAACGTAACCTTTAGAATCTTATTTATTTATATTATCCCTGTGTTTTGTTTGGTTCTTATATTTCCCTGGCAAAAAGCAGGTTTATCTAATTCTGTATTTGCTGATGCACTTAATTTCTACGGTCTAAAATGGGCTGGTGCAGTGACTAGTTTTGTCACCTTATCTGCCACTCTTTCTTGCGCTAATTCTGGATTTTACGGGACTGTACGCTCTTTAAATGCCCTAGCAAGAGATGGTATGGCTCCCCATGCTTTTGCTAAGTTTAATGAAAATTCTATTCCTAAGAATGCGGTAATCGCTACGCTTATCGGAGTATGGACACTATTAGGGGTAGGATACTTTTTTGGACAAACGAAACTATATATTGCCTTACTACTTGTTTCGGGATTTACGGGAACTTTAGCTTGGATTTCTCTTTGTCTGTCACAAATTAGTTTTAGAAAACGCTTATATCAAGCAGGTTATACTGTGAAAGATTTACGCTATGCTACGCCCTATTCGCCTTATACCGGGATTGTTGCGGTAGTATTAATGCTTATTGCTTTATTTTTCCTAGTATTTAACAAAGACCCGACCTACAAACTTGCTTTTGGTATTGGCGTGGTTAGTTTTGTAGTGCCTCTTTTAGTTTATAAGTTATTTGATTTGTCCAAAATAAGAAGTAAAGCTGTTCATTTAAAAAGTCGAGTGAAGTTCCAAGATCTCTTTCCTCCACAATAAATTAACGTCCGTTTGGTATAAGATCGATGTCTGCTGTAGGCTGGTGCTGGGCGATAGCGAAGCCCAGCAAGGTTGAGGTCGCTGTACTCAATGCTGGGCTTCGCTATCGCTCAGCACCAGCCTACCTTTGGAATGATGAGCCATGCTGCGGGCGCGTCGTACTCTGCAAAATGCTCAGATAGCTATTTATTCTCTATGCTTTTGCAAAAACACATTAGATGTAATGTGTTCAGGGTGCGATCAGGACTCTTGGAGAAAGGAAGATGTAATTAGAGCTTAATTACTTATCTCCAATTTGTTTATTAATGGAGTTTTTGCCCATTAGGCACTGTATAATCTGAGGTAATTAAGGAAATCGCCCCATTTGCGTCTGAGAACCCCACTAGTAAAAATTGAGAAGTAAAACCCGCTATATTTTTTTCGCCTAAATTAATACAACCTACCACTGTTTTACCCAATAAAGACTCTAGAGTGTAATGAGCAGTTACTTGAGCCGAGGTTTGTAAAATACCTATATCACTACCAAAATCAACCCAGATCTTATAGGCTGGTTTTTTTACTCGTTCAAAAGATTCAACTTTTACAATAGTACCGGAACGTAAATCAACTTTTTCAAAATCATCGTAAGTAATAATCATTATAATATCCGTATATTTCTATCCGTAAACATTAAACTGCTAATTCGTTCAAATGCAATTCAGGCACTAGACTTTTTAATAGTACTAAAAGCTCTTCGCTTTGATGTTCGAAACAGGCATTATTTAACATACGCATTGTTTGCGTAAGTTCTTGCCATTCCAGTTCGCGAAATCTTGCTTTAAATAACTTTTCATGATCGGTTGATACTAATTGCTCCGACTCATGGAATAACTCTTCATACAGCTTTTCTCCAGGGCGAAGGCCTGTGTATTCAATTAAAATATCTTTTCCAGGTTCTTTTCCAGCTAAGAGGATCATTTGCTCAGCGAGATAGCTAATTTTAATAGGCTCCCCCATATCCAATACAAAAATTTCTCCACCCTCTCCATTTACCATAGCCTGTAAAATGAGCTGTGATGCTTCAGGTATAGTCATAAAATAACGTTGCATCTCTGGGTGAGTGACAGTTAAAGGACCTCCTGCTTGTAATTGCTTCTGGAATAAAGGAATTACACTACCTGCAGAGCCTAAAACATTACCAAAACGCACGGTAATAAATTGTGTTTTAGTACGAACATTTAAATTTTGGCAATAGATTTCCGCCACTCTCTTTGTAGTACCCATAATGTTAGTTGGATTTACTGCTTTATCAGTTGAAATTAAAACAAATTTTTCTACACCTGAGGCTGCACTCGCTTTAGCGATAGTTTCTGTGCCGATGACATTATTAAACACCGCAACTCGGATTTGGTTTTGCAGCATGGGAACATGCTTATAGGCTGCTGCATGAAAGACTACTTCGGGTTGATAACGACTAAAGAGATTATTAACAGCCACACTATCTGTAACGCTAATTAAAGCTAAATCAATAGGGATATTAGGAAACTTAGCTCTTAACTCTAGTTCTATTTGGTATAAATTAAATTCACAGCTGTCAACAATTGTTAATGAATGAGGATTTAAGGACATTATTTGTCTGCATAGTTCAGAACCAATGGATCCCCCTCCACCCGTTACAAGCACTTTTTTACCCAAAATAGCGCTTTCAATTTTATCCCATTGTAGACAAACCTCATCCCGACCTAATAAGTCTTCAATATTAACAGGTCTTAAAGCATTAACTTCTACACGCCCAGACGCTAAGGCACTTAGGCTAGGTAAGGTTCTAAAAGGTATTTTAGTCTCTTCACAATAAGTGACTATACGACGCATTGTGGCAGAGCGCGCTGAAGGCATGGCAATAAAAATTAAATCAATTGAGTACTCACGTACAAATTGCTCAATATGGCGTATTGCACCGAGAACAGGTACGCGATGCACTTCTAAACCACGTTTGTTTATATTGTCATCAACAAAGCCGACTGGTTGATAATAACCACTGCGCCTTAGATCACGCGCTAAACTTTCTCCGGCCAAGCCAGCACCAACAATTAAAACTCTTTGACTTTCACCATACTCTACACGACCCGCTTTATCCGAATGAAGGCGAATCATTAATCTACCGCCACAAAGAAGCATCGCTAAGATTATGGAATATAAAGGAAAAACTGAACGTGGCAGATGCTGTAATACGGAAGATAGATATAATACGGGGATTACTAAAACGACTGCAGTAATAGAGGCTTTTAATATGCGAAGCACATCATCCAAAGATGAAAAGCGCCATAGTCCTCGATAGGTTTTAAAATAAAAATAGCAAATTGATTGAACTAGGACTAAAAAACCTAAAGCCAAGAGCGAATGATTAGAGGTTAAAATACCAGGCTCGGGATGCAGATTAAAACGTAACCAATAGGCTGAATACCATGCCACAGGAATGACACAGATATCATAGGTTATTACTGGCAATTTAGTAATAAACTTTCTTATGGTTAATAGAATAGTTTGCATCATAATCCATGATAATACTTTTAAAATTGTTGAAATAGTACACTAAGTTATTAAATATATCATCAAAAAAAGAGTATAGACTTCATATCTTATTATGGAGGTTGAGCTGTCATTGCAGCGTGTCGCCTGTTTTTGAGAAACCTGCCGGGACATCCAAGTCCCCGGCAGGGACAAAAACAGGCGACAAGTATGCCTCCGGCGGCCCTGGCCGTCCTGGTCCCCCTTGATTTTGATCCCCCTTCGGGCCTCAAAATCTACG
>CANJQE010000177.1 GCA_947476305.1 Legionellaceae bacterium | reverse complement strand
TTACCACCTTACTCTCCTGACTTAAATCCTATTGAAAAGGTATGGGCTAATTTTAAGAGAAATCTCAGAAAAGTCATAAAAAAATGTGGTAGTTTTCGTGACGCAATTACTCAGGCCATGAGGAAAACTTTTCCGGACTAGCTATAGCTCACAACTTCGTGATTTTGGTGATGAATTGGAAATTGGGGAAGCCGTCTTTGCCCCAGCGGCCCATTCTCAAAAAGAAGATGAAGGCTATTTAATGCTTTTTGCTTATAATAATAAGAGTAAGCAAAGTGAGTTTCTCATCCTAGATGCAAGCCAGCTGGAAAATGAACCCTTAGCTAAAATACAATTACCTCGCCGTATCCCAAATGGCTTACACGGCTCTTGGATGTCTGGAACATGGGAATAATATCTGAGAATGAGACAAATAATAATAATTCTCATTAAGGATTGACAACAATAAAATTTAATAGTAAAACCCTTAGATCTTTTTAGAACATTATTCAATCAGAAAATATACTAAACAACAAGAGGGTAAATATAAATAGCAAAGTGCGCACTTAATGACACTTCTGTTTTTTTACTCTTAAGATAAAATAATACTAAGAAACAAGGAATTATAAATGATTATGAATACAATCCTTAATCCACGATTCTTTCGAGTCTACAGCAAACGATATCTAAAATTTGATCTGGTTGCCGCGATCGTTGTATTTCTTGTGGCGATTCCATTATGCCTCGGTATTGCTTTAGCGTCTGGCGCTCCTTTATTTTCCGGAATTCTAAGTGGAATAATTGGAGGTATTGTTGTTGGGGCGCTTAGTGGCTCCCACGTCAGTGTGAGTGGCCCTGCTGCAGGTATGGCGGCAGTAGTAGTAGCAGCAGTAGCTCAATTGGGCGATTTTCATATCTTTTTACTTGCTTTAACCTTGGCAGGGATTATACAGATTTTGATTGGAAGTTTTAAAGCCGGTTTTGTTGCCGATTATGTTCCTACTAATGTGGTTCAGGGCTTACTCTGTGCTATTGGTATTTTGTTAATCATTAAACAACTACCCCTCGCGTTTACCTTATCCGCTGATTTTAATGAGTTAAAAACCCATTTATTAGAAACTACTGAAGGTTTAGCAATTAGCCCGCTACTTGCCTTGTCTCATCATCTTAATTCAGGGGCAATGCTGATTACTTTTGTCTCTTTAGCCCTCCTTGTTTATTTTGAGAAAACTAAAAATAAAGTCCTTAAAGAAATTCCAGCACCTATATTAGTAGTTATTATAGGTATTCTATTTAATGAGATTTTTCTTTGGATTGATTCACCTATGATTCAAGATTCACCCCAGCTCGTGAATATTCCAACGACTGATAGTTTGCATGAATTTTTTAGTCAACTGGAATTTCCTGATTGGAGTGCTTGGCTTAATCCTAAGATTTATGTGTATGCTTTTATCATTGCTATTGTTGCTTCTTTAGAAACTTTATTGAATTTAAAAGCGGGCGAAAAATTAGATAAATTAAAAAGACACAGCTCATCAAATCAAGAGTTAATAGCTCAAGGCTGCGGTAATATGTTTGCAGGATTGATTGGTGGTATTCCTATTACCTCGGTAATTGTAAGAACCTCTGTTAATATCCAAGCGGGTTCTAAAACCAAAATCGCCACCATTTTCCATGGAATGTTTATTTTATTAGCGGTGATGCTCATTCCAGAAGCTCTCAATAAGATTCCTTTATCTTCTTTAGCAGCAATATTAATTTATACCGGTTATAAACTAAATAAACCTAGTATTTATCGTACTATTTACGCTCAAGGTCTAGATCGCTTTATGCCTTTTATTGTTACGGTATTTAGCATTATTATCTTTAATTTATTAGCAGGTATTTTGGTTGGTTTAGCGGTTAGTTTCTTCTATATTCTAAAATCTAGTAGCCAAACACGTATCGACATTATTAAAGAAGTGTATCCTACTGGGGAAACAAACCGTATTGTTTTACCCCAACAAATGACCTTCCTAAATAAAGGTGCTTTAGTAGCGGAATTAGACTCTCTTCCCAAGGATTCTCAATTAATTATCGATGCTCGATATACTCAGTATATCGACAAAGAAATTCTTGAAGTCTTAAAGGAATTTAAAGAGGAAGCTGGAAATAAACAAATTGCTGTAAATTTAATTGGCTTCGAAGACAGCTATAAAATCCATAATTATATTGATTTTATTACGGTGACCACTTATGACGTGCAAGCGAACCTTTCGCCTGCAGACGTATTAAAAGTGCTGCATGAGGGAAATCAGCGTTTCTTAAAAGATACACGAATTCATCGCGCCAATCGCACGGATATAAAATATACGGCAAAAAATCAACACCCTATTGCGGTGGTTCTTGGTTGTATTGATTCTCGCGTTCCTGTAGAAACCATTTTTGATATGACCTTTGGTGATCTCTTCTGTATCCGTATTGCCGGTAATGTGGTCAACAATGACATTCTTGCTAGTATTGAATATGCCTGTAATGTGGTGGGTGCAAAATTAGTTGTTGTCTTAGGTCATACTCGCTGCGGCGCCATTCAATCAGCTTGTGACGGAATTGAAAAAGGTCATATTACTGAGCTCTTAACTAAGATAAAACCTGCTGTTAATGCGGAGTATCAGACTAAAGATAATCGAAATGGAGAAAACATTAGCTTTGTAACTCAAGTAACCCAATTAAACGTAGCTAATACCTTAAAAAATATTTATTTACAAAGTGATATTTTAAAAGAAATGCTCGATAATGATGAAATTGGTATGGTTGGCGCACTTTATGATGTACATAGCGGTATTGTAAAATACAGAAACTATGAACAAGAAATTCATGATCTCGGTGGTGAAGAGCAAATTTTAGCTGAGAAATTAAGTAAAGTTATTAAAGAATCTCAAATTATCGACTAGTTCCTTAAAAGCCCTATTAATTTTACTAATAGGGCTATCTCTCTTTACATGTTCCTATAAAGCAGCTTACTCTTTAAGTCATTTAAATTTAATAACTTATTTATCGTGAATAGAAGAAAAATAGCTTTTTTAATAATGAGTTATCTATTATTAGCCCATACTGCCTCAGCACAAACTATTCCCCCAGAATGTAGCGGCGATAACAACATGATAGCGATTATTGATAGACCCTCTGTGGGCTATAGTCCTTGTACTGTGGCTAATAAAACCCTTTTTATTGAATCAGGCTATGCTTATCAAAAATTAACCCCTTCCGGTTATGCGCATAATTTACCCCAGACTGAAATGCGCTTTGGGATTATTAATAACACGGAAATTGAGTTTTTCCCTCCTAACTATAATGAACAAAATAATCCTTCGCAATCAGGCTTTGGTTATACTAGCCTAGGTTTAAAACATGTGGTTTTCTTTGATAGCAAACAAATTATTAGTGTACAAGGTTATGTTACTCCACCTTCTGGTAATCAGTATTTTGGCACAAGCAAGACGAGCTTTTTACTCAATGGAATATATGGCTATAATTTTGCTTCGGGTATTGGTCTTGCTGGCACTTTTGGTCTTGCTGCGAACGCTTCTCCCCCGGCAAATCCTGCCCAAACTTATTATAGTTTTAATCCCATTATCGATCTTGGCTTACCCATAACCAGTACTTTAGCTGCGTACCTTGAAGTCTACTCGCAAAGTAAAACTGCACTAGATCAAGGATGGGGCGTGAGTATGGATGGAGGATTAATTCTTCTAGCAGAAAAAAATCTTACCTTTGATGTTTCTGCGGGACAAAGAATTTCTGGTTATCTTGGAGGCGTGGATCACTATTTTGGCGCAGGTTTTGTTATTGCTTTGGGTTTATAACCCATGCCGTCAAGCTTAGGAGTTTATAGTAAAATCCATTCATTTTGGTCAAAAATATGTCATCCCTCGCGTAGACGGGGATCCATTTTTAATTAGCATGGCAGCAAATCATGGATGGATTCCCGCCTTCGCGGGAATGACAATATTAGCTTGACGCCTATGGGTTTATGACCCGCCTCCTTCAGTTTGATTTGACAGAGGGTTAATACCGAGTTCCTGTTGACACTTCAGGTATTTTAGCCAATAGAGTTGGTCTTTGGAGTAGCAATGATTGTTCCTCTTCAGAGAGTTCAAGCGCTTCTCCTTGCTGTAAAGAAGCAATTATCTTTTTGACTGTATCGCGGTCTTGCAAAATCTGCAAATTACTATCCTGTGACGGTTTTTTGTTTTCCGCAAAGAAAGCAGAAGGAATTGATTTCTCAAGAATTTGAATATAGTTCTGTAAATTATAAGCAACGATATACAAATGGAATTAAAAAAGACCAGGCGCGGATGTTATTGAAGCAGTAGTAATATCAAGAGACTCAAATGATTTCCAATAAGAGAGACTAATCACTTACAGTAAGGTTTGGGCGAGCTGTCGCTTCCCTTTTTTATTACCGGACGACAATAATAAGTTTCTATTAAATCATAATTTCAAGACACAAGGTTGGGCCTAAATTACCAATAGTCTCAAGCTAAGAGAATTTTTAAACCTAATTACAAAATTGACAAAAACCTGTCATCCCCGAGCAGTCGGCGATCCATTTCTAAATTAGTATGATATTAAATCGTGGATGGTTTCCCTCCTTCGAGGGAAAAGACAATTCCTTAGCTTGACGTTTCTGGTAAAAATTAACCGACCTACAAGTTTTTACATCATTATCCCAATCGCTCGTTCAAATTGCTACCGGCCAATCAGTTCCCATAAACTCAATCCAAGATCTCACTTTAGGTTGCATGTAACGGCCAGGATGGTAATACATCAAGATAGGAATTTGCGGCATCTTATGATTACTTAATAACTCCACTAAATCACCACGCTTTAAGGCCTGAGCTACTTGATAATGATGTAAAATAACAATACCCAAACCACCTAAAGCACATTCCATAATTGCTTGTGCATCATTTAAATAAAGTATTTGCTTTAAATGAACTCGCTCCCCTGAAGGAAAAGTCCAAACATCATTAGGTGTTCGCATGGTGTGGGTGAGGTATTGATGCTTTGCTAAGTCCTTCGGCTCTTTAGGTTCACCATAAGCTTGAAGATAATTGGGTGACGCACAAACAATATAGCGAGTAGTAGTCAGTTTTTTGCGAATAGAGTTAGAGGCCACATCAGCAGACATACCAAAAACTATATCTAAGTCCTCCTCTAATAAATGAGGAATATGTTCTGCTATTTGTAAATCTAAGATCACTTTAGGATAAGCGGCGCGATAAGCAGGCAAGCGTGGGATGATAAAATGTTCCATAAAATAGCGCGCACTCTTTACCCGCAATAAGCCCACAGGCTCCTCTTTAGCCGCAGCAACTACTCCATTCGCTTTATCTAAAGCCAGTAGTACGTCTTGGACCTCATTGTAATAATGCGAACCTATCTCCGTTAAAGCAACATGACGAGTTGTGCGTTGTAATAATTGAATGCCTAGTTCTTCTTCTAATAAACTAATTTGTTTACTCACCGCTGCAGCAGAAATACTTAACTCTTTAGCCGCAGCAGTAAAATTAGCGCATTGCACCACTTTACAAAAAGTTTGAAGGAGTCCCAAGGTATTCATAGTTAATCTCAATTTAGCAGGCTATTTAGTTTTGCTCTCAGTATAAGCTATTTAAAATGTTGGAATTAAAATGTCACTAATGTACTACAATGTTTAGGTTTTAACACTTCCATTTTAATGTAACAGGATAAAGGATATAAACCTTTGCTTTTAAATTTCCTATACTTCAAGATAGTCAGATCTAGCTTTAAATATAGTAAAAGACCACTTTGTAGTTTTGTAGCTAAATTCTTGAGGAAATAAAATGAATAAATCGCTACCCAGTGCATTAATTCCTTTCATTGAACAATTACAGGAATTAAATAGTTCTAAAAATACAGCAGCGTGTCGCCTGTTTTTGAGAAACCTGCCGGGACATCCAAGTCCCCGGCAGGGACAAAAACAGGCGACAAGTATGCCTCCGGCGGCCCTGGCCGTCCTGGTCCCCCTTGATTTTGATCCCCCTTCGGGCCTCAAAATCTACGCT
>CANJQE010000176.1 GCA_947476305.1 Legionellaceae bacterium | reverse complement strand
CGTAGATTTTGAGGCCCGAAGGGGGATCAAAATCAAGGGGGACCAGGACGGCCAGGGCCGCCGGAGGCATACTTGTCGCCTGTTTTTGTCCCTGCCGGGGACTTGGATGTCCCGGCAGGTTTCTCAAAAACAGGCGACACGCTGCTCATGGAGTTGATGCATAATAAATTCATAAGAAAGCCCATGGAAACCATATCTTTTTATTCCTTCCTCTGTAAAGGTATGGGGAATAGCAAAGGTATCAGCAATAGAGGGATGAGTTCTATGAAAAGCAGTATCAAAACATGCGATTTGTTTTAATTCTGGAGATAATTGAGATAGCACTTCTATTGCTTCGAGGTTATAAGGCTGATGAAGAGGGACAAAAGGGATAAATTTTTTTAATTTTTGTATTAATTCATCGGAAATCAAAACAGGCTCATAAAACTCTCTACCGCCATGGACAACACGATGACCCGCTGCGACAAGATTAAATTGAAACTCACTGGATTTAAGCGTAGATAATAAAAATTCAAAAAAGAAAGGATAATCATAATCCTTAGGAAAAGTTTGTTCTTTGATTAAGTGATTATGTTGATCAAATAATTTTAGGGTGGGTTCTATATGGATATTTTCTACTATTCCATGAAGTTGCTTATTTAACGTTTCATTAAGCTCATAAACAGTAAATTTGATGCTTGAGGAACCCGAATTAATAACCACTAGGTGTTGATTATCCATAATGTCCACTTTAAGCCAATCTAATTCTAACACCAGTTTAGATTAGTATTTTTGTTGAATATAATTAATTTTAGTTTGTTGTTCTATATATTATGGTTAATGAAATTTATCTTGGGAAGGCACCCTCGATAAACAGTCTTAATAACACATTCAACCTAGTTTTCCTGCTTATCCCACTGCGCAATTTTTTTCATTAACAAACCTGCTCCATAAAGCACTACGCCTGTGAATAATAAACATAAAATTCGTACGGCTGTAGGCGTCATTGACGCATCATAAAGTAGGGCTTTACCGGCTGATAAGCCTAAAACTAATAAAGCGGAATGTGCCATTAATTTATCTTTAAGATAATAGGCAACACTCAAAACTAAAACCGCATACAATAACCAAAAACTAGTCACTGCTAAAGAGCCATAAGGATCTGCCAAACGATAGAGGCTCATAATGGCTAGGAAATGGGCGGAACCTAAAAAGAGAATACCGTATTCTTCCTGTTTATATATATTCTTATAGTATCTATTCATAGCGATGCAGATGCTCGCAAATCCCGCCAAAGCAGCACACATAGTCGATAGACTGAAGTTATTTAAAAATAGTTGCATCATAATGTGTGCATATTCTAGAACTGCTATCACAGCAAACATCAGTGCAGGAATATAAAAAATATTTTTTTGGTTTTTATTGAGCGAGGTTTTGGGTAAAAACGCAAAAGCCAAGGTGATGAGTGCAAAAAGCCAGGGTTTGAATTCTGTGGGCAGAATTTCAAGATAAAAAGAATGAAAGAATACTAAAGACGCAAAAGAATAAATCATACTTTGACTTTTAATTTCCCGGTCAGGGAAAAATTTCTTGGTCAATAGGTATAAGCCAATTAAAACAGCAGCAAATAATAAAGAAAGATAAGGGGCTAGATTAGGATAAACACTGCTTATCAAATAATATTCTAAGCCATAAAACAAAGTGAGAACGGGGAAATAAGCCCAGGATTCATTCTCTGTTAATTGCTGTTTATTACAGACGCTATAAAAATAAGTGCTGATGGAGAAAATGATGAAGTGCACTGCTAAGCCATTAGCAATCATTATATTTTGGTTAAGAGTAAGGCCTACCACAAAAGTACTAAATATAGCTAAATAAGCGGCAACAATTGCTATCAGCCGCGAACGTGTGCCAATGGATATAATAGCAAAGGCCAAGGAACAAAAAATATAATAATAAATAGTGAAAAACGAGCTGTAATTTAGGTTCAAAATAATGGGGGCTAAGTAGGCACCAACAATAGCGACGATAGGATAAATATCATGCCGAAATTTCCAATAAAGCCCGATACACAATACTGAAACTACATTAGTTAGCAGTAGGGCTGTTTTAAAGGAGGTGAGATCATAAAATAGATAGCCTGCAAAAACGGAGAGATATAAAATAATTATCCCTGCGGCAGGAAGTAGGCTGGCATAATGACTATAGATTGTAGGTAAGAAAAAGCCAGTGACAATGAGGAGAAGACCAAAGCATGCAGCAATAATAATTTGTCGTTCTGGAGTTAGCCATCCGGTCTCAACAGATAATTTAATAATGAAGCCTGCTGCAAAAACAAAGCAAATAATAGCGATAATGCCTAACCAATTTCCTGATTTTTCTGCGGTGATTACTGGTTCTTCTGAATTTTTTTCTGGCGTATTGTCTTTGTCTTGATTCCGAGGCTGTAATTCCTCCCATGATTGGAAATGAACAGCAGATTTGGGCTCATCTACCTTAGAGTTCGAAGAGAGTTCATCCTTTAACAGCAGTTGATCGAGTCTTTTTTCCAAAAGACTTAGTCGTTCTTCTAAAGCGTCAATCCTTTGGTCATTATCCATGATATTGATTTTGTTAATTATTTATCCAAATTGTAGGCTCTAATAAGCAAGAAAACAAGCATAATAGACAAATAGCCATATTTTTTTTCAAATTCCTCTTGCACCTTTCTTAAGGATAAGTTAATTATCAGGATGGACTCTAAATATGCAGAAGAGTGTGATTGACGTTCAAAAGGATTTCGATATGTTGACAAAAAAAGATAAATCGCAAAAACCGGATCCTAAAGATAAACGCGCCTTAGCCTTACAACTAATTCAATATGCAGAACCCGATCGAACGTACTATTTAAGAAATGCTGTATCAGGAACCAGTCAGTTTTTTTTCGCCCGAGTCAGGGATTTGTATAATAGTTTAGTACTCACCTTTTCTTTAGACTCAATGGATTGGAGTAGTTTTACAAAATACATCTGGCCTAGTATTTCCTCAGGGGCCGCTTTACTTTTAGGCGATTATCTCACGCAGAGTATGAGTGAATATAATACGGGAAGCCCAGAGTATGCTTTTGTCTATAAATTTCTTTTTGGCGCAGCTGTTCTTGGTTATTGTGCCTTAAATCGCATCACTGATAAACGCTATACGTCACAGGCGGCCTTATCGGCTGCTGTTGCTAGTGAGGTGATGGCAATCACCTACATGTACAGTTCGGTGTTTAATGGCTCTAGTTATTTATTAGGTGATAAATTATCCGATGAGTACTCGTTAATTGCTAGTTTAGGCGCCAGCGCGCTCATAGTTCCTAGTGGAATTTCTTATCTTACGCAAAAAGCACAAGACCTTCTGGTGCGCCGACAATATAATAAAGGGGCTCAACGTTCTGATACAGCGATTATTTCTAGTGGATTGACCTCCATATCCAATCTTTATTTTCAAATTAACCACTTTATTGCGAGCGAACTCATGGTGAGCTCTCGTACCTTTCAGCTCGGACTTATTTCCCATAATATTCGTTATGCCGATAGAATCGTACAGAAATTTCGTAATTTACCTGCTTTATTAACCGATTTGGCGCCTTCAACCATCAAAAAAATGCGTCTTCAACAAGAAAAATTGGATTACGATTACGAATACAATCATAAGATGCATCAGGTCTTAAGAATAACAGAAGATGGGACCTATTTTATTAGCGTTCCTAGGTATCAATTACGTAGCGGTGATTTAGTTTATTGTGATGGGAGCATTGATCTGGATTCTGTTCCTGTATCGGGTGAGTTGGTTGCTTTAAAACGTGATGTTAAAAGAAATTTTACCCAAACTGTCGAGCAACAGAAATTTAGCGTCAATCTGAAAGCCCAAAATGGAGAAGATGTATGGATAGAACATCTGACCAAGCCTGATTTTTCTTCAGTCTATAAAAAAGTAGATTTGTATGCTGTTAGAGACGGCAAACAAGCAGGCGTATTAGTTGGCGATAAATTAAATTTATATGGTAATGATACTATTTTTATTCAAGTAAAGCCTGAAAAAGAACTCTTATTAAGTAGTAATTATGAAAAAAGGGCCGTCATTGATGAGATTATTGCAGCGCGTAAGAAAACAAGTGTCTTACACTCAATTTTAGGCTCCGTCATTATGGCGGCTTTTTTACGAAGAGACATTATTTCAATGCCTGGAGAAACACTGAAGTTAATGTTCACTTTGTTTCAAACCATGATTCCCTTTTCTGAAGCTTTTTTACGGGAAACGGTGAATAGTCGTTTGATGAAAAAGCTGAATACTAACTTGCGCGATCAACCTTTAGAGACAATAGATGCCTTAAGAGTAGTTGATTTATGTAATGCCTTAGGTGGTTATTACCGAGATCGCTTTTCTAAGGGCGTAGCAATTATTTCAGATAAGACGGGAACGCTTACTACCACAAAAATGAATGTTTTAGGTTTATGGACTGCTGATATGGCTCCTGAAGTCCAGGAGCTATTAAAAGAAAAAGAGAAGTTGCTTCTTCCTAAGGAAACAAAATGGTTGCAGTCTTTTGAAGTATTTTGTAGCGCCTTTACTAATAATACAAAAGAATTAGAGCCGGAAGAGCATGCTATAGCGGCCTTATTCAAGTCTTTATTAAATAATCAACACTGTTTAAAACTAGAGATTCATGGCAATAATCGCTTTAAAAAATTCATTAGTAGCAAAGACTCGCAAAAGGAAATTGACACGGTTCATTTAGGCTTATATCGAACCTTCGGTGGTCGTTTTACTTTGGTAAAAGACGGTTTAGAGCATTATCTTGTTTTTTGTGGAGTACCTAAACAAGACGCTTTTAAAGACAGTCCTTTGCTTGAAGCCTACAGCAGGATGAAAAGTCGGACAGGCGTTTTATCACGTGATTGGTGTTTGGGGCGAGCCGCACTAAGTGAACAGGATTTCACCGCCTTATATGAACTTTTTAGTAAAGATAATAAAGCGGAAATTGAACAATTTATTTTAGACCATCCAGATTTATGTGCAGGCTTCAATTATCACGGTACTTTTATCATTGATAATCCCGTAAAAAAAGGAGCCGAGCACTTTATTGCCCAATGTCGAGAAATTTCTGTACCGGTATTTGTAGCCACTGGAGATACGACAAAGGCTGCTGAAAATATTGCTAAAGTTTTATGTCCTAGCCATGCGAAAAACATAATAATTATTAATGCCAAAAAGATAAAGCTTGATAACGATTCTTTTAATGAGGAGCATTGTTCGCCACAGTCAACTGTGATTTTTTCCGGAGTAAATGAAGAGGTCTTAGCGATATTTCAACAGTTAATGGATAGAAAGCCTGAACAACGTCCTGTAATTATTTTTGCTGAAATGAGTACTGAAGGAAAAGGAATTTTGGCTCGTTATCTCAAAGAGCAGCACTATTTTGTTGTTGCCAATGGTGATGGTTCTAATGATGTAATGATGATGAAAACGGCCAATATGGTCATTGCCCATCCTAATGATGACGGAACTTTTGCACCAGGAGTAGGAGCCTTAGCGAATATCAGTGAAGAGCAATTAAGAAAATTGTTTGGCTCGCATAAATCCTTTTATGAACTTTTTGATATTAATCTGCCTAAAAGTTTATTCATCCAGCGTTTTGCTCCTTTAGCTAATTCGCAAGAAAAACCCTCGATGGCTTTAGCATTGAAAAGTGGCAAGATGACTTTTGAGTTAGCAAGAGCGGTTGGCGCAGAGGTTACAGAAATGAATCAACAGCATTGGTATAGTGTTGCTTTTGATTTGATGTGGTTATGGATTTCATTTTATGAAATTAATGAAAGCTCGGATTTACCAATGGATAATCGAAATATTAATGCCTCACGACTCATTTCAAATACGATGGGAATAGCTCTAGCAGTTGGGATACTTCAAGCATTAGCAAATTATGCCGTGTTTAACGAATCCACTAATTTTACTATACTGTGCGCGGTCACAAATTGAGGTTTTAGCTGCTTGACATTCCTGTACAAAGGATCATCATTCGCGCTTTTAGCCAGCAAGGGATATGTCGGTGATCAATGTAGTATTTTCAGATGAACAACTCACTCAATTAAGCAATTT
>CANJQE010000175.1 GCA_947476305.1 Legionellaceae bacterium | reverse complement strand
TACCACCTTACTCTCCTGACTTAAATCCTATTGAAAAGGTATGGGCTAATTTTAAGAGAAATCTCAGAAAAGTCATAAAAAAATGTGGTAGTTTTCGTGACGCAATTACTCAGGCCATGAGGAAAACTTTTCCGGACTAGCTATAAGTGTCATTCCGGAGCGCTTGCTGATGAACCACTTTATCCAGCACAGCATTAGCTCCTACTATAGTTCCTAGATCTTTGAAAAATCGATGATTTAAAAAGCCGCCAAGCAATCAGGCTACAATCAACGAATTATCTAGTGGAATTATTGACGATTTTGAAGGTATGTCAATCCCCGCGGACGGGGATTCAGTTACTTGAAAATGCCAGGCTCTCAACGCATTGGGGGCGTGGTTCCTACCTCTTCTACTGCCGGTGTTGTTCTTAGTGCTTCACGAATATCTACTAAAGAACTGGTATATCGATGACTTTTGGGAGCGGGTACTGCTGCAACCTGGACACGGACAACAGATTGTTCTGGTATCGCATCTGGAGCGACATTATTATTTGTACTAGGTCTGCAACAAGCCAAAGTACGACACATCTTTTTCCAACTCATTATCTTCCTCACTAAAAATTATCAACTGAGCAATCGGTTAGACCGAAGGCATTCAGGCCAGTTCTATAGCAAGTTTAGCAACTTGGACAGTTTACTTTATAAACATCTTATATTTTTTTGGTGCTTTTAAGAGATCGCCTCCTAATCTGAACACTGATGCAAAGTTATAATATAAGTGGGCTTGACTTGTAGCCGTCAAGTAGAGGAATTTAAACTTGTGCTAAATTTTATAAGCCCTAACAATCAGCCCCCTCGCCCACGTAATGAATTAGAATAAACAAGGAGCAAAATCGCGGGAGAGGGTTGGGGAGAGGGTTGGGGAGAGGGTTGGGGAGAGGGAATTAATATTGCCCATAATTTTCAATGTTATCAATACTCTGTTTTATCTTGAGTATTAGATATATTTTTATATTCGCAATATCTTAGCTTTTATCGAATTCATTTTCTTAACCCACTCCCTGCCCTTTCTCGCGATTAAACATCTTGATTTTACTCTAGTTTCTTTCTCGGGAGAGGGAGTAAGTGCAGTTTGAAGTTTAATAGCTTAACTAGATAGTTAAAAATTCATTAACTTTAACGCTACGCCATCCTGAACGAGGTGAAGGATCTCTTAGCAGCCAAACAAGGAGATCCTTCGTCGATTAAACTCAACACTAGTTGTAGAAGCCAGAGACATAACTACCACCAAAATCACCCCGTAATGTCGATTACAGTCCTAGCCATTATTGCTATAAAATCTCGCCTCTACCATTAATTGGCGCATTTCTTTTACCGCCTCTTTCATGCCACAAAATAAAGCACGAGCGATAATAGCATGACCAATATTGAGCTCTAATAACTCAGGGATGGCGGCGATAGCTTTGACATTGTGATAATGCAAACCATGACCAGCGTTCACAATAAGATTTAAACTCACTGCATATTCGGCTGCTGTTCTAATTCGTGCTAATTCATGCTGACGTTCTTCTTCTGTTTCCGCCTCTGCATAACAACCTGTATGCAATTCAATCACTGGTGCGCCCACATCAACGGCGGCTTTTATTTGATCTTTATCGGGATCAATAAATAAAGAAACCTCACTGCCAAAAGCTTGTAAACGACGTACTGCATGTTCTACGGATTTTCTATGGGTAAGTACATCTAAACCACCTTCAGTGGTTATTTCTTCTCGTTTTTCAGGAACTAGACAGCTATGTTCGGGCCTAATTTCTTCTGCAAAGTCCAACATCGCGTCTGTGACCGCTAGTTCAAGATTCATTCGAGTTTGTATTACTTGCTTAATTAAACGCACATCGCGCGCTTGTATATGCCGTAGATCTTCTCGCATATGCAAGGTAATACCATCAGCCCCGGCTTCCTCAGCATCCATAGCCGCTTGCACTGGATCGGGATAACGAGTTCCTCGGGCTTGCCTTACAGTAGCAATGTGATCAATGTTAACGCCTAAAAGTATTTCTTTTTTCATAATAGCTCAAAAATTTAAAAAAATAATTATAATAAACTTCTGAATAAAGTGCCATGAAGACGCGTCAAACTTCTCTTAGAAAGAATATCGGAGCTCACTGCTATTAAATTAACGTGATCTATCATTTAAGAAAAGTCATTGATGAATAAAGATCTGGCTTTAATTGCTCGACCTCCGAGCACCTGATCTATAGCCTTTCTCATAATGATTTTTGCTGATTTAAGGTACTCCGCTTCAGTCAAATCATCCGCAGCTAAAGCTAAGAGATGAGCTCCGGGTATCCCCTTTGTTGCTAATACGATACCTTTTCCTGGGATGAACTGGTAATAGTGAGCCGCGTTAATTAAACGCCCTGTTTCTGCTTCCTGGACTAAGGAAAAATTATGCCCGCAGGCCTGTAATAAAGACCATTCAAATCGTCTTAATAAGGCTTCAATAGCGGCTTTACTTTCGGCCAAAGATAAATGATGTAAGGCAAAGACATAAGCCTGAAACAATTCAGATTCAGGCGCGAGGGGTTTTAAAAGATAATAAATTAATTCATTGAGATATAAAGCAGAAAATAAGCTCGTGCCTGATAAAATTAAAGCTGAAGTCTCGTTTTCAACTGATTGTACGTAGTAGTGATTATGACGCTCATCCAAATTGACCCACAAGGGGACAAAGGATTGCAAAACTGCTTGCTTCTTAGGAGTTCTTCCTCCTTTATACAAGCAGTTGATTAAACCTAGTTCAGAGGTAAAAAAACAAGTTCTGAGACTAGTATCTCCAGACCATTGTTTATGAATAAGCCAAGCTTGTATGGATTTAATCATAGCCTAATTGTTTAAGCATCCTTTCGTCATCCGCCCATCCTGATTTTACTTTACACCAGCATTGCAAGAAGACCTTTTTACCTAACATTTTTTCCATATCAATACGTGCGTCAGTAGCCATTTCTTTTAGTTTGCTGCCTTTATCACCAATAATCATCCGTTTGTGGCTTTCTTTTTCTACTAAAATCAAGGCATGAATTCGTACTAACTTCCCTTCATCTTTAAAAGACTCAATATCTACAGTAACGGCATAAGGTATTTCTTGTCCACAAAAACGGAATACCTTTTCTCGTAATAATTCAGAACATAAAAATTTTGTAGAGCGATCGGTAAACTGATCATCCGGAAATAAATGCGGGCCTTCAGGTAAATAGGGAAGCAATTGACTTTGTAAATTATCAACCTGTACCCCTGTTTTTGCAGATAACGGAATAATAGCAGCAAAGTCATGACGTTGGCTGATTTCATTAATCCAAGGAAGAAGTTGTGATTTATCAACAATTTTATCTACTTTATTGATCAATAAAAAGCAAGGAACTGAAGCGTTTTTGATAAGGCTAAGCACGTATTCATCTTCATCTTGCCAATGAGTACCATCAACTAAAAAAGCAATAACATCCACATCTCTTAATACACTAAGCGCTGTTTTATTCATCATTTTATTCATCGCTTTTTTACTGCCTTGATGAATACCCGGAGTATCTACATAAACGTATTGATGTTCATTTAATGTACGTATTCCTAAAATACTATGACGTGTAGTTTGCGGTTTTTTAGAAGTAATACTTAATTTCTGCTCTAAAATACGATTTAGTAAGGTTGATTTGCCGACATTAGGCCGGCCAATTAAAGCAATATAGCCACAATAACTCATTCAGTTTGATTCCTGTCTATTTTTAGAACATTTTATCAGTCTCACTCAAAAACATCCAGCATTAATAATGTCTTAAGATAATTGACATCAAATAACACAGTTCTCATACTAAAGCTCGACATTAAATCAGTGCCTATGGCATAGGGAGAGATGATTTTATGCCTGAATTTATTAAATATGATGGCCGAATTCAATTAGTAATTCCTTTAAGAGTAAAGCCACATCATCATCAAGCCAGACATACGCTTACAGGAAGTGCCTTAAGTAAAGAAGCGGGAACCGTGTTCTATGGTTATTATGATATGGAATATTTACTGCCTCATGGCGATAAACTACGTTTAATCGCTAATCATGATAAAAAAACCGTCCAACTTCTTCTTTTTACGCATAATGCCGAGTTAATAAAATATTTACCCGGTACACGCTCCTCCTCTTTAGTAGCTAATATCATTAGTAAAATACATCAGTACCGCATTCACTCCAGTAGCTATAAACAACCCTTATCTACTCCACAAAAAGAAAAATTAAACCTGGCGAATCACAGCCTCTCTTCACTAATCTCTTTATTAGAATTAGAGCGCACATTAGCTATAGATGAGTACGAACAGCAAGAAGAGCTAAGACAACAAGTTTTCACTATCATTGACGAAGGTCGAAACAATAATCGTCTTATAGCCGATAATCCTGTTATTTCAGAAGGACAATTAGGCTTAATTTTATCCCAAGCCTATAAAGAAACACAAAATTATCAATTTAATCGTGTGCATGCTACCTCCTATGAAGATCAATTAGAATTTAGCCAATTAGCTCAAAACAAACCGGGCTCTTATATTGTGTGGGATAGTGATTTACATATTGGGCATGATAAAGAAACCTTAAACAATACTTTACGAGTACTCTGCGATTATTACCAATTATCCCCCATTAAAGAATTAAATAATCTTCCCGCTAATCGTTTTTCCAAGATGCTTTTTTTTATGCAAGGCTTATGGAAAGATGGAAGGAAATGGTTAAAGTCATTAGCAATACACATTAATCCAAGTCATAAAACGGAAGTACTTACTCGCTCTAACGGTCTATCAATTACAAAAATTGAACCTTATTACACCTTTAAGGGCATAGCACAAAAAGGATATAAAAACTTAAATGAATTAATAGCTAATCTTATTAATAATCCTCTAGACCCACTACAAGCAACTACGATAAAGGAAGCGCAACAGCTATTAGAGTCCCTCCCTCATGGTCATTGGGTCATTGTCCCTGACCAAAACAAAATAGTACTACGGCTACACAATCGCTTGCATTACCTCTCTTATTTTATTCAGGATCAGCTTTTTTTTCCCTCACCCGATGGCCAAGATCTCTATGATTTAAGCCAACTGAGTAAGAGACACCTTTACTGGCCTGAGCGCATTCAATTAAAACTTAAAGGATTTTTCTCAACTATACCCCAGTGGTTTAAATATTTTTATAGCAGTGTGTATCACTTTATTTCTTATGATCTACAACAGGACTTTATAAATCATATTCATCAGGATCATTTATCCCAAGTTGAACACTTAGCCAATAAAGAACCTAATTTTTTGCATGACGCATTAAAAAAAGCGGGTTTTCTAGCGCAGGATCAATCCATCGAAGCATTTATTAAAGAACAACTTCATAATAGTCCTTATATTATTGCTCAAGCTAATCATTCACCAAGCCCTTTAACTTATCATAATCCCTTCCATCGCATGCTGGGTGTACTTCGTCATATCGCAGGTTTTTTTATTGATACTACGGAACGCAATCCAACCATTGGTGTCTTAGCCATGGCTGCTTATTTATATGGAGCCGGCGCCATTTTAGCACCCAGCAAACTTGCTGCGCTCTTAAGCAAGCTGCATCTAAACGGTTTAATTGCTGGAATTGAACCAACCCAAAAACTAGCTCACTTTATGAGCCATGGCACCACTTCTGAAGCTATCTCTGCTTCAGCTACTTTTTGGCAAGGAACAATTGCAGGAGGAAACTTAGATAAATTTTTTATTAATGCGATTGATACACTAAAAAATGATCCGGCGGAAGTCGCCATTCTTGCTTGTTTAGCGCTTAGTTTAGGTTATGGTATAACGAAAATTGTACCTTCCCTACAAAAGGAAATGGGCGAGTTTCCCTATACCACTTATGCTGCTTTGGGAGGTAAAAGCTGTGCTGCTGTATACGATATAATAGCGCATCCAGGAGAAGATTGGCTAATAGGAACCCGTAAATGGCTCTGCAAACATCTCCTGACTCTGACTAAAATCACTCTTGCTCCTTGGGTAGAAGGCTATCACTATGGCTATAAAAATGGATTTATTAATGGTTGGAAAAAAAGTTATCTATTATCGAAAAATGGGATAAAACAACTAATTGCAGGAAGTGTAGACTTTCTCCT
>CANJQE010000174.1 GCA_947476305.1 Legionellaceae bacterium | reverse complement strand
TTTACCACCTTACTCTCCTGACTTAAATCCTATTGAAAAGGTATGGGCTAATTTTAAGAGAAATCTCAGAAAAGTCATAAAAAAATGTGGTAGTTTTCGTGACGCAATTACTCAGGCCATGAGGAAAACTTTTCCGGACTAGCTATAAAGCATAAAAATTACTTATTCCTTAATAGATTAACGGCATTTATTATGCTGAGTATTCTCTTCATCACCATAAAAATCTTCATCCAATTTCTTACAGTCTTGTATTGCGTAGGGTTCAATTTGTTGAAGGGCCTGAATAAGAGAAGTACTTTGTTCGCGAAGTTGTGAGGGTACCTGTTGTAGTGTTTCTACAGCAGTTCTTATTTCTTGTGAATCGAGTCTTTGTTGAGTTAGGACACCGACTATGAGTAACATATTATGATTTGCAAGATATGTTTCGCTATATTCATGTATCATTTTAGCGTTATTGACTAAGTCTTGGATACTTGGGCTTGCATAATAAGTTCTTAATTCATTATAAAATGTTGATAAGGTTTTTTTTGTTCGTAACTCTAAATCAGAATTTTTGATCGTATCCAAAACATCATCCAAGCATTTTACCAGATTAGTACGTTCAACATGGGCACAATGAATATCCCATTTTTTCTTAATCTCATTTTCTTGTTCGTTAGACATGGTTACTTCATTAAAAAAGGATTACATCTAATTTTAGGCCTTTTATAAGAATTGTGTTTGTTTATTGAGCAAAAAGAAGGAAATAATTTTTTTTAATATAAAACAGTGGATTTTAGTTTTTATTCAGTACTGACTAATAGTTTAGGTTTTGAGTCTAAGATCATAAAAAATAGGCGCATTTTCCTTGATTTTAATAAACAAAAGCCATGAGCTTGCCAGTATCTCGCAAGACAATAGATTCATTTACAGAGATACATGATATAATCCCTTCCTTTTAATTCCTAGTTTACTCACACATGATTGACTTGCATTGTCATAGTATTTTTTCGGATGGGACTCTAAGCCCTGAAGAATTAATACAAAGAGCTCAGGCTCAGCAAATAAAATGTTTATCCTTAACCGATCACGACACGGTTGCTGCTTATCCACGATTACAACAAGCCGCTCATAATAGCGGTATTACTATTGTTAATGGTATTGAATTAAGTGTGCGTTGGAAAAAATACGATATTCATATCCTGGGCTATCAAATTAATCATACTGCAGATTTTGAGGAATTAATTGAGCGTCAGAATAATAGTAGGATAGTAAGAGCTGAGCAAATAGGCACCTCATTAGAAGCGATGGGAATAGAAAGTGCCTATCTCAAAGCCTGTGAGCTTGCTGGTCATAAACGGGTTGGTCGTCCTCATTTTGCTAAACTTATCATCAATGAGGGAAAAGCACGTGATATGAAGGCTGCTTTTAAGCAATTTTTAGTTAGAGGCCGTAAAGGATATATTCCAACACCTTGGATAACTATAGAAGAAGCAGTAGCTGCCATTATAAAAGCAGGGGGAAAAGCGGTAATTGCTCACCCACTTAAATACGGATTGACGCGTACTAAGTTGCATGAGTTAATTATAGAATTTAAAGAGGCCGGTGGGAGTGGTATTGAGGTTGTTTCCGGAGAGATGAAAGTAACAGAAATTAATGAAGTTGCCGGTATGTGTTTACGATTTGATTTATTAGCATCTTCGGGCTCTGATTTTCATGGGGATGGCGTATCACGTACAAATCTTGGAAGACAGCAACAATTACCAAAAAATTGTACACCTATTTGGCATGATTGGACTATTTGACAGGGGACTTTAATGAGTCAGTTTTTTGCTTTACATCCGGATAATCCACAATCACGTTTATTGCGTAAAGCAGTCAACATCATCGAAGAGGATGGCTTAATTGTATATCCTACTGATTCGGGTTACGCCTTGGGATGTAAATTAGGAAATAAATCAGCTTTAGAGCGCATAAGACGTCTAAGACAATTGGACAAAAATCACAATATGACTTTGGTTTGCAGCGATTTATCGCAACTTGGAACCTATGCTAAGGTTTCTAATCCTATATTTAGGCTACTCAAAGCATTTACGCCCGGCTCTTATACTTTTATATTGAATGCTACTAACGAAGTACCGCGTTTAATGCTCCACCCCAAAAAAAGAACCTTAGGACTTAGAGTTCCAGATAATAATATTACTTTGGCTTTATTAGAGTGTTTAGAAGCTCCTTTAATGAGCACCACTTTAATTCTTCCTGGTGCTAAAGCGCCTTTAAGTGAACCAGAGGCAATTAAAGATTTATTAGGCTCACAAACCGATCTAATTATTGATGGGGGCAATTGTGGGCATGAGCCAACTACTGTAGTGGACTTAACTGGAGAGTATCCAGTAATTATGCGAGAAGGAAAAGGTGATCCTGAGCCTTTTAGGTAATGAAACAATTTTTTATCAGTTAAAAGAGGATATTGATGTCAGCATTATTTACTTCCAATAAACGAGTTGTCTCAGGAATGAGAGTCAGCGGAAGATTACACCTTGGCCATTATCATGGCGTATTAAAAAATTGGGTAAAATTACAACATCAATATGATTGTTTCTTTTTCGCTGCTGATTGGCATGGTTTAACTACTCAATACGAACAAACAGATTTAATTAAAAAGCATCTTTGGGATATGGTAATTGATTGGTTAGCCTGCGGGGTTAATCCGGGTTTATCTAAGATCTTCATTCAATCATGGGTTCCAGAACATGCCGAGTTACATTTGCTTTTATCGATGATTACTCCTTTGGGATGGTTAGAGCGTGTACCCAGTTACAAGGATCAACAGGAAAAGTTAAAAGAAAAAGATTTATCCACTTATGGCTTTTTGGGCTATCCCTTATTACAAAGTGCGGATGTTCTTCTCTATCACGCTGATTATGTACCTGTGGGAGAAGATCAAGTAGCTCATATTGAATTAATACGGGAAGTAGCTCGTCGTTTTAACCATATCTATGGTAAAGAAGTTAACTTTGAAGAATTAGCTTTAGAAGCTGTAAAAAAAATGGGTAAAAAGAACAGCAAGAGATATAGTGAGCTGCGCAGACAATTCCAAGAAAGTGGCATTCATGAGGCTATTCAAACGGCACAAGCTCTTTTAGAAGAGCAATCTAGTTTATCTATTGGCGATAAAGAGCGTTTGTTAGGATATTTAGAAGGTAGCGGGAAAATTATCTTACAAGAGCCGCAGCCTATGCTAACGGAAACTTCTAAGATGCCGGGTACTGATGGACAGAAAATGTCTAAATCCTATGGTAATACTATTATGTTGCGCGAAGAACCAGCACAAGTAGAAAAGAAAGTATTAACTATGCCTACTGATCCTGCTCGCATTAAACGAACTGATCCAGGTGAGCCAGAAAAATGTCCTGTATGGCAATTCCATAAGATCTACTCCAATGCAGAAGTAAAAGACTGGGTTCAAAAGGGATGTAGAACTGCGGGAATTGGTTGTGTGGATTGTAAAAGACCAGTTATTGATGCCATTAATCGTGAGCTTCAGCCTATACAAGCGTCCATAGCTGACTATGAAGCGGATTTAGGTTCAGTAAAACGTATTGTTGCAGAAGGTAGTGAAGCTGCTCGTGAAGAAGCCAATAAAACCTTAAATACTGTTCGAGAAGTAATGGGGCTGGATTATTAATGACTGTTGAAGTACCCTTGAAATCTGAGTTTAAAGCCATTGTTGAAGGAGTAGAGCTGAATCAGATTCCTAGTGATTTATTCATTCCTCCCGATGCTTTAGAAGTATTACTTGATTCATTCAGTGGTCCTTTAGATCTATTGTTATATCTTATTCGCAAACAAAATATTGATATTTTAAATATACCTATGACCAGTATTACCAAACAATACTTACAGTACATCCAGCTTATAGAAACAAAACGACTGGAATTAGCGGCTGATTATTTGTTAATGGCTGCTATGTTGGCAGAAATTAAATCGAGAATGTTATTGCCTATTACTCCGAGTGATGACGAGGAAGAGGATGAAGATCCTCGAATGGCTTTAGTAAGACGTTTGCAGGCTTATGAGCAAATGAAACATGCCGCCGAGTTGCTTGATACTTTACCCAGACAAGAGCGGGATCATTTTATTGTAGAGCTAATGCCCAATCACTTAGAAACGATAAAAGTGCATCCGGATGTAGATCTTATTGACCTTGCTCATGCTATGAGTTCTCTATTAGAAAAAGAACAGCATTTTACTCATCATCAAATTACTCGCGAAACTTTATCAGTGCGTGAGCGTATGAATATGATCCTATTACAATTAGAACAACACAAGGTATTAGATTTTACTTGTTTATATACAGCAGCAGAAGGGCGTATGGGGCTAGTCGTAAGTTTATTAGCAATCCTTGAATTAGCACGACAGTCCTTATTAATCATTACGCAAACTCAAGCTTTTACTCCGATACATTTACAAGCAGCATAAAATGGATAAGATAGAATTAAAAGATATTATTGAAGCCTTATTATTAAGTAGCGGTGAACCCATTACTTTAGATAAAATAGTAACGGTTTTTGATGAATGGCAAAAACCTTCATTAGAACAGGTGCAGGAGCTAATACAGAGTTTACAAAGAGAATATGAATCACGACCTATGGAGCTAATTCAGGTAGCAGGTGGTTATCAATTACAAACTAAAGCACAATACGGCATGTGGGTTTCTCGCCTACAAGTGGAAAAACCAGCCAAATATTCGCGAGCTTTACTTGAAACTTTAGCCATAATTGCTTATAAGCAACCTGTCACTCGCGCAGATATTGAAGAAATACGAGGAGTGGCGGTCAATACTCAAATAATAAAAACCTTGATGGAACGTGAATGGATTCGTATCGCCGGTTATAAAGATGTTGCTGGTAAACCCGCAGTATATACAACAACAAAAGAATTTTTAAATTATTTTAACTTACAATATTTGCATGAGCTTCCTTCTTTACCCGAAGTCATGCAATCACTGAATCTGCACGCAGATTCCCCTACTGAAGAGTGTGTTACAAATGAGTAGTGAACGGTTACAGAAAATATTAAGTCAGGCCGGATTAGGATCACGTCGGGAAATGGAACGATGGATTGAAAGTGGATGGGTACAAGTCAATGGTAATCCCGTAAAATTAGGCGATTCCGCTGGTCCTTTGGATAAAATTACGGTTAAGGGAAAATTAATTGCCAATCCTTTAAAAGACATACAAGCTACCCGAATTCTACTCTATCATAAGCCTGTAGGGGAAGTTTCCAGCCGCAATGATCCCAAATTTGAAAAGACCGTATTTGATAATCTTCCCCATTTGAAACAGGGGCGATGGGTGCAAGTAGGTCGTTTGGATTTAAATACATCGGGCTTGCTTCTATTTACCAATAATGGTGATTTAGCCAATCAATTGATGCATCCAAAATACGAATTAGAAAGGGAATATGCTGTTCGTGTGCACGGTCAAGTCAGTCCTGAGATCTTATTTAATTTGAAAAAAGGCGTCGTGTTAGATGATGGGCCTGCAAAATTTACGCGAGTTCAATTTCAGGGTGGCGAAGCAGCAAATTCTTGGTACCATGTAACTTTAAATGAAGGGCGTAATCGTGAAGTACGCCGCTTATGGGAATCACAAGGTTTAGAGGTTAGTCGATTAATTCGCATTCGTTACGGCACTTTATTCATGCCAAAATTCTTAGGTCGTGGAGAAACTTATGAGTTAAATCCCAAAGAACTTTCTGAGTTCTTAGCTTCTTTACCAAAGGGTAGCGATACTTCTTCAATGGCTAGTGATAATTCAACCAAAGGTAGCGATACTTCTTCAAGACGTAGTGATACCTCATCAAGAGGTGGCGATTCTGCTTCAAGACGCAGTACTACTTCATCACGAGATGGTGACTCCTCTTCAAGACGCAGTACTACTTCATCACGAGATGGTGACTCCTCTTCAAGACGTAGTACTACTACATCACGAGATGGTGACCCCTCTTCAAGACGTAGTACTACTTCATCACGAGATGGTGACTCTTCATCAAGACGCAGTGATACCTCATCACGAGATGGTGACTCTTCATCAAGACGCAGTGATACCTCATCACGAGGTGGTGATTCTGCTTCAAGACGTAGTACTACTTCATCACGAGATGGTGACTCTTCAT
>CANJQE010000173.1 GCA_947476305.1 Legionellaceae bacterium | reverse complement strand
TTGATGGCAGATCTGCCAATGATTTTTAGATGGAATTTTATTACCACCACTTTGTGGATCGTATGTGTATACCCATTTGCTCATGCCGTTAGGCTAGCATAATGGCTAGTTTAAGAAAACCTCAGTTTGTGACCGCGCGCAGTATAGACTAGGACCTTTAGGAATAGCCCAACTTTTTAATACACCGTGCAACTCAATACGGAAGTCATAATGTAGGTGGCTGGCTGCATGTTTTTGAATAATAAATAAATGATGCGAGCCTTTGGCAAGAGTTCCCCGAGGTTCTGGGGTTTTTTTAAAATCTCTTTTTTTATGATACTGATTTAAACTCATGATCCCGTCCTTGAGAATACAATAATAAAAATCACTAAGAAGATTAGAATTAAACCGCTATTGCACTAAAGGGCTTCTAATTTAATTTTAGCCTAATTTTTTTTTTACACCTACTTAGCAATTAGATTCTGGCAAAGCAAGCTCAGTGTGCTAAATTTAAAGTACCTTGATCATAAAGAGAACAACATAATGAAAACTCTTTTGTCTTTCGGTCTAGGGGCTTTATTTGTTGTATCTCAAGGGAGCAGTGCTCAAACAGGACCTACATCAACAGCCCAACCGACTACGTGTATTAGCTCACAGTTTACTGCGACAGGTTCGCCTTATTGGAAGGCAGTCGTTTTAAAATTAACTAATAATTGCGGTAAAACGGTAGATTTCCAAAATGCTACTGTTTCTTTTAAATCGAAAACCTCCATCAATACGAACTTTTGGGGGGATTTTTCACCTTTAGCCTATCCAGACAATACACTTAATATTGCTTCGCAAGCCCAAGGAGATGGGACGTATTTAGCTACTTTGACTATGCATTTTCCCACCTACTCAGCCACCTCCGCGCAATTACCTGCTCGAAGCTCTATTCAGTTAAAATATGGGGTCAATTCTCATGATTATGTAGATGGTAGTTTGAATGTTTATCTTAATTCTGTAGTAGGTACTGGCTCCTTAGCCTTGAAAAACAATACTGCGAAGCCTAGTACTGTAAGCCAAAGCTATGCCTTAGTTCATCTAACAATGAATGGCCAAAATGTAAAAGACATCCAATTACCTTGGGGGACAACGACTACAATTCCTGGCTTAGCTGCTGGTACTTATGGCCTGTCACCGGAAAATCTAACTGCTAGTACTGGCACAGTATATAAGGGTACTGCCTCACCCAATACTGTCGTGGTAGTGGCTGATAAAACAGTCAACTCTGGCCTTTCTTATGCTGCAGTCCCTCCTCCGCAAACTGAAGGAAAAATAAGTATCAAGTTAGGGCCTCAAGGGAATGAGTTGGCAGGTTACACTACAAATCCTACGGTAGTTTTAACGCAAAGCCCTAATGGGAACGCGGTTTCTAAACCCGTTTCTTGGAATAATACGACGACTATTGCCCAATTAACTGACGGTGGGACTTATAATTTATCTTCCACTCAGATTAGTTATAATGGCTACAATTGTACACCGTCTTTTAATCCTGCTTTGCTCATTGCGCGCTCCACGCCTATACCTTTAAGTACCTTGACCTATCAATGCGTGCAAGTAAATCAAGCCTCTGTGAATATTGATGTGAAGGCTGCCCCTACTACTCTAAGTAGTCTGAAAGTAACCTTTACTCCTAATAATAATACTGCGGCTATTTCGCAAAATATCAGTTTGACCAATGGAACTGGAACAGCATCCGTACAATTAGCCGAAGGGATGATTTATACCTTGACTGCGGATTCTGTGGCAGGTTATTCAGTGAGTTTTTCTCCCCAACCGTTTACTGCAACTGCAAACGGTAGTTTAGCCATTAGCTTTACTAAATTAGCGGATAATGGTGGGCGAATTATCACTTATATTCCTGGTTGGAAAACGCCACCATCTGCTCAATCTTTAGCAAGTGCAGGATATACTCATGTGATGATTGCTTTTGGAGTATTTAGTACGACTACCCCGGGCGTAATCACTCCTGCCTTTGATACGGTGACTAAGGCTTATATTCAATCCTTACATCAAGCGGGTATTAAAGTGATTCTTTCTTTAGGAGGAGCTTCTTCTAGTCTTCCTAATACCACAGTGGATTTCCATCAGGTATTAGCCTCTGCTTCATCCGCAGATGCCTTTAAGCAAAGCTTTATTACTTCCTTAAAAGGCTTAATTACTAATTATGGCTTTGATGGTTTTGATATTGATATCGAGCATGGTTTAAATGGAGGAGGAACCTTTAGTCAGCCTCAAGGTGATATTGCGGTATTAGCTAGTATTATCAATACCATGTACAGTCAAAACCCAGGCTTGTTAATTACTTTAACACCTCAAGTGGCTAATATGGCTGCGACCAGTGGTTTTGATGGAACCTGGGGGAATTATGCATCTTTAATTATGCAAACGCATAACTCTTTAGCCTGGGTTGGCATTCAATTGTATAATACTGGATGTGCCTACGGTATCGATCAAGTTTGCTATGGCTCAAACCCAGCCTCAAGTCCTGATTTTTCTGTAGCGATGGCTACCGATTTATTAGCTAATTGGCCTGCTAAATTACCCAATGGCTCTAATACAGGTTTTCAAGCTTATATTGCTAATCTGAACCCTTCACAAGTGGTTATTGGTTATCCAGCACCCAATGCCAGCGGTGCAAGTGATGGTGCTCCTGTAACACCCACTGCAACGATTAAACGAGCACTACAATGTTTAAAAACAGCCGTGGCAAGTAGTACTAGTTGTGCAGGTTATGTTCCTCCTAAAGCCTATGGTGCCATTGGAGGAGTGTTTAATTGGGAAGCGACCTACGATCAAAACAACAACTTTAAGTTTGCAACTGAGCTGAAAAGTTGTGTAATTAATGGAGTATGTAACTAATAGTTTAGTTACTTGTATAGCTTGTTAATAAGCCACTGATATAATCAGTGGCTTTAATATAAACAGGACTTACGAAAACCCCCAATCTCTTTGTTAAAGTGGTTTTTTAATTCGGTCATTTAGTAGGGCTAAACTCCCTCATTAAAAAACTTCTTTGCCTCGACCTTGGGATTTTTCATAAGTCCTGATAAAATAAAAATAATTTATCCAAATTTTATAGTTTAAATTATTTATGCAGTCAAAAAATGAACCTCAAGCAAAAGCCCTAACTCCCTCATCTAGTGACAGTAAACTGCCACCTCATTTTTCACAATCTCTGCCTTATCATTATTTATGGAATACTTTAAATTTTGCTACGATTGCGCTTACTACTAGTGCCGGTGTGGTTCTGGTCCAGAGTCCAATTAGGACCTTATTAGTAAATTTCTCTAAGAGCAATGCCCTAATACCTTCTTATAGGGGCGGTATGTTGGGTTTAGTAAGAGCACTTTATGCAGGAACACAAGCTTCCTTATCAGGTTCAACCATAAGAACTGCTTATATAACCAAAACAAAATCGAATAAACCAAAAGAGGATGGGGCAGAAGACTTAGCCTATGAGGAAGAGGGTATTAAAGAGAAGCTGTTTTTGGCATCAAAGCCTTCTAAATTGACTTATATAATGGAGGCTGCTTTAGGTATTGTGGTGGTGACGCAAATACCTACACAACTTTCTGACTATAGAAAAGCAGGCCTTATTCCTTCTCCATTTAAATGGTATACCTATCCCAATATTTATCAATTAATGAGCGCTAATTTTGTCCCAAAATACGGGGCTTCCTTAATTAATCTCTCTTCCTTATGTGTGGTTGAACAAAAATATGCGGACCATTTAAGCAGTATAGATCCTAGTAAAGTTCGTTTTGTTTCAGGGGCCTTAAGTGGAATGACTGCGGCAATATGGAATTATCCTTTAGCAGCCTTTGTAGATTACACGCAATCCCGGACGCGACTTGAAGCGGGAAAATTAATCAATAAGGGCGTATTAGAAAGTGCCAAGGAAATGAATAAAATGTTTTGGGCGGATCCTAAAGTGTCCACCGGTAGATTTTTGAAGCACGCAGTAAAACAACTTCCTTTACGAATGCTATCAACGGGCTCTGTTTTTTCTATTGTAGCGGGGATAAGTAATTTTCTAGGAACTGAGCCTCTGCGAAAGATAGCTCCACCCGAATACATTCCTCCGTCAGTACCTATTGCTTATAGTTTCTTTAAGCAATCAGCACCAGTTGCTAGAGAAACTCTAGATGAGGAAGTAGAACGGATAATAACTCGTTACATGCAATAAGCAATAAATGCTCTGATAAATAGTTCTCGTGTTTTCGCATATTATTGTTTATTATATTTGCTCATTTTTTTCACAAGAGAGCTAAGCTTTATGATTCGTTTTTTTAAACCACTTGCCGATGCAGGGCGTAAGATTGTCGCAGAAGTTCCCGTACTGTGTGCTGGAGTGAGCGTTGGTTATGCAACAAGAAAGCTAGTTTTAGCTGCTTTTAAACAAGCTCAACCCTATATTGCCCCTGATTTAAAAGATAAAGAGCCTATCACTGATACTCCACGCCCAAAATAGAACCACTGCGCTTTTAATACATTGAACAATTCCATGTCTGTCTATGGAGTGATTTTTGCAAGCAACAAAAGATGCATCAGTAAAATATCAGGGCTCTAATGTAACCGGGTCTTTATTTTTACTTATTGCTTTTTAAGCATTTTTTTTAATTTCAGCGTATACTTTATGTCAATAACTCATAAAAGAGGATCTGACATGGACGTTAAAAAATATGTTATTGCTTTATCATTATTTGCCTTAGTCAACACCGCTGTTTTCGCAACTACAGCGGAAGGTGAGGAAGCTTATAACCAAGAGCATTATGAAAAAGCGTACATGTTATTATCTCCTGAAGCAGAAAAAGGGGATGCCAAAGCTCAATATCTGATAGGCAAAATGTATTATAACGCTCAAGGCGTCACCTTTAGTCCAGAGAAAACCGAAAAATGGTTATTGGCTTCTGCCAATCAAGGAAATGCTGATGCTGAAGTACTTTTAGCCGCGTTTTATTGGTATCAGAATACACCGGAAGGATTTTCAAAAGCTTTTACTTGGTACCAAAAAGCAGCCAATCAGAATAATGCTGAAGGTCAATATGGTTTAGGTTATATGTATGACACCGGTTCAGGCGTACCTCAAAGTTATGAAACAGCATTGATTTGGTATAAAAAAGCAGCCGCTTTAGGCAACTCTAATGCAGCTTTGGCCATTGGCTATGATTATGATATGGGAATTGGAGTAGAGCAAAATAAAACGGAAGCTGTAACTTGGTATGATAAGGCAGCCACCTTAGGCAATATCAGTGCTCAATATAATCTGGGCTTGATGTACGAACAAGGTGATGGCGTAACCCAAGATTATAATAAAGCGGCGCAATATTTCGAACAAGCAGCGAATAAAGATCATGCTAAAGCTCAATTAGAGCTTGGTTACTTATATGACTCAGGTAAGTTGGGTACTCAAAATCTGCAAAAAGCGAGTTACTGGTACCAAAAAAGTGCGGATTTAGGTAATATGTATGCCCAATATAATATAGCGGATATGTATTTTTATGGAGAAGGATTAAGTAAAAATCTGCAGCAATCCGTTACTTGGATGCAAAAAGCCGCTTCTCAAGGTTATCCAAAAGCGCAAAACCAACTAGCTGTCTATTATCGGGATGGTATTGGCCTTGGCGCAGATCCTGTTCTAGCTTATGCATGGTTTAGTACAGCCTTAAATCATGGTTATACTAAAGCAACAGCGAATTTATCGAGCCTTGAGAAAACCTTAAGTGCTGAAGAATTAATGAAAGGGAAGTTGTTGGCGGAACAATATACCATCGACTACAAATCCAAAGACGAGCATTAAACAAGAAAGCCATCTTTGGCCGAGGTTGAACGAAGAATGGGCTCATCAATGCTCACATACTAATTGTATGCTGCGCTTGCTGAGCCCATTCTTCGTTCAACCTCGACTCAAAGCTGACTTTCCTCCGGCTCCGTGTTAGTTGGTGGATTGCGCTGCGCTTATCGTAGCCTGGTTGCAAGCAACCAGGCTACAGGTAAATTATAGATATATTCAATTACTTAATTAAAATTTCTGCTTAAGCCTTTCCTATTTTACCTTACATCCTATCGCTGCGAGCCATGGAGAGCCGAAGGCGCGGGCGAGTAGTCCCTGGTAGCCTTAGGGCCGGATGTTTTTCCGCAGGGAAAATATAAGGCCATACGAAAAGGCGTCAGTCATTGGGGAGCGTAGATTTTGAGGCCCGAAGGGGGATCA
>CANJQE010000172.1 GCA_947476305.1 Legionellaceae bacterium | reverse complement strand
GTAGATTTTGAGGCCCGAAGGGGGATCAAAATCAAGGGGGACCAGGACGGCCAGGGCCGCCGGAGGCATACTTGTCGCCTGTTTTTGTCCCTGCCGGGGACTTGGATGTCCCGGCAGGTTTCTCAAAAACAGGCGACACGCTGCAAATAGTCATTGGCATTAGAACGCAATTATTTATTTAGATTTTTTTATGCGTTTTTAAGGAAAATGTATATATATATTTTTACAAATCTCATAAAAATGGTACAATCACCTTAATATTCCCTTAATAAATGAATATCATTAAAACAATGTTTACAGTCTTTGGGATATTTGGTATTATATAGTACATGGTGCTCTGCGGTTGTATTTGCTGAGCATATATTATTTATTAGTTGTTGATACTAGGAGTTTGGAATGAGTGCAGTAATGCAAGATATAGTGCAAGTTAACGAAGCACTTTCTAACCAAGTGATTCATGCGGTTAAAGGTTATTTATCTTCTGTTGGTAATAAAGATGCTAATTTAAATTTATACCAATTAATCGTAGAAGAAGTAGAGGCTCCTTTGTTTCGTACAGTAATGGAGTTGACCCGTTATAACCAATCTAAAGCAGCACGTGTTTTAGGTGTAAGTCGCGGAACTTTAAGAACAAAATTGAAGCGTTATTTTGATGATGAATTTATTGGAACTCGTGATTTTTAATTAATTCCGTCTAAAATATAACAATATTACTATTCAATAATAGTTCTTAGAGAAAGTCGCCCTAATCTGTGGTCTTTCGCTGCTCACTCTGATATCATCGAAATCAGAGTCGGTTAGGCAGTCGCTCTTTGTTTTTAACAAAGGGAGGAAAGTCCGGGCTCCAGAGGGCAAGGTGCCAGGTAACGCCTGGGAGGTGTGAACCTACGGAAAGTGCCACAGAAAATATACCGCCTGTCTTATTAATAATTTATTTATAAGTTTTAATAATACAGGTAAGGGTGAAATGGTGCGGTAAGAGCGCACCGCGCGGTTGGCAACAATCGTGGCAGGGAAAACCCCACCTGGAGCAAGACCAAATAGGAATCCATTTGGCTATATGCCATAACGTGCGGCCCGTACGGGATTCGGGTAGGTTGCTTGAGGCGTGCGGTGACGTACGTCCCAGATGAATGATTGCTCACGACAGAACCCGGCTTATCGACCGACTCTTTTTTTACTCTCCTCTTTAATTCCTTGATAATAAGTAATTTTATTTCCTTTTGTTTTTTAAATTTTAATTGATCCTTTTTTCTCTTGCGATTTCGTCTTTTTTTGTTCAATATGTATATAATTAAATGGAGCAGGAAACAAAAGGGTCAATAATGCCGGATCTAAGTGAACGAGAGCATCTAGAACAATTGATTCCTTCATTATTTTGGAATGATGGTCGAATTTTTAAACAAAATTTATCTCTTGAATTAATTACTTTAATGAAAGCAAATGATAATGAATTAGATCTAGCTTTAGAACCTTTTAATATTAAATCCCTTGATAAAAATGCTAAAAAAAGAATTTGGATCTCATTCGCGGTTAGTCATCCGCATCTAACTAGTGAGCAATTACACCAAATAGGGAAGCAATTAGAATTATCTGCTAATGATCTATTCCAAATCTCTCTCTCAGTTAGAAATGTGGTGGTATTTAATAATCTATTAGCAGATTTTGAGCGAAAAGGATTATTAACGTCTTTGATTAGAGACAATAATTATCATGTTTTTAGATGGGCCGCTGAAGAGGGGGCTATAGATATACTTGCCTATTTAGTGGCTAAATTACCTACAGCACTTCCTGCGATGATTACTGCCTTAGACTTTGAGGCCTTTAAAAAGGCGACTGCAAAAGGGCGGCTGGATGTAGTTAAATTTATAACAGAGCACGCGGGCAGGTATTTAGAAGACATGCTTGCCTCTGATAATTTCGATGCATTTCTTAGGGCCTTAGAGCATCATCATAGTCCCGTTGTTAATTATTTACTAAATTATGCTAGCTTATTTGCTCATGCTGAACAGCATGAAGAGGAATATAATGATTATGTTGTGCCCTTTACTAATACTAAACTTACTGAACTTCGCTTAGCAAAAAATCAATATGAAATAGAGCATCCTAAGGGTGTTTTCGATGTATCTGAAGCTGAAGCAACACTTCTATTTTATTGTTTAAGAAACTTAATACGGCGTAATGATCCTAGCTTACATGATCAAATGCTGTTTTTATTAGAAATTCCAGCAGTGAGAAATTTGCTTCACAGAGAAGTAACGCCAGAGAAACCAAATGAGTTAATTCGATTAGCCTTAACTAAAAATAATCAGGTGGCAGCAGAGTTATTGCTAGCGATTCCCGAAGTTCATGATTTGGCGGAGCAGAATAATTATTATCAAGATGAATTAAGTGGACGTTTAAATTTAAGAGCTTTAGCCCGTGATCGGGAATCCTCGATGACTGCCTTAAGTCAAGGTGAGCAACATCGTTTAGAAGAGGTATTGAAACGTTATGGCGGGCAATTAAAACATGTGACTGTAGCTCAAGTAATGAGTGATTTACGCCAGCAGCTTAAAACACAATACGATGCGAATCCAGCCTTTATTACTACTTTAGATACTAGTGGAAAGGCAGTCAAAACTAATTTACCAATGGATTGGAAGGCCTTTCAAGAACTTCCTTTAAATGCTGAGGAGCGTGCAAAAGCTCTAAAAGCTTATTATCAGCATACAGAACACAGTACCTGGCGTTATTTATTAAAACCCAATCCTTGGATGCATGATGAGGCTCATTACGTCTATGCAAATCCCGATAATGAAACGGAACGCTGGGCTACTTTTGAGGAATATCAACCATTAATTGCTTTGCTTTATTTAGCTGCAAAAGATACTAGTACCCCGGCAACGGATGGATATACCGTCGCAACACGTGTAGAACAATTTATTAAAGAGCTGGCGCTCATAGGAAGAGCTCATAACTGGGATGACATTCGTGTTAAACTAGATGCTCATGGATCTATACTATTAGATGATAATGATAATCCTATCTTCGAAGAATACGACAATCTCGAGGGGGACAGACCAAGTTGTTGGTCTGGGATAAAACGGCGCTTATTTCAAGCTGTTCTGGGGCATCCCTTATTAGTTGTACTCACTTCAGATAAAATTAATGCTGAGCTTTATGAGTTTGTGCGACAGCATTTTAGTATAGTTATTAATGACAGCAATCGAGCAGCTATTAGAACTATTTGGAACAAAGCCGTTGATGGAACAACACTTGATGATACAGATTGGAATACCCTAAAGGAAATTGATTTATCAATTGAAAAGCAAAATGAGTTTATTGAGTTACTAACGAAGAAATATGGAAAACAATTTACGGATGATCCCTTTTTTAACCAAAAACTGATCCACGCATTTGTATTTAAAAAAGCAGCTGATGCACATCTTTTAAATTTTGGTTATACCCATCCAGAACAATTTTTTGATACCCTTAATGCAAAACGACCAAAAATAGGGCTTTTCGATAACTCAGCTCCTACGGATAGTATGGACGAGGAGGAACCTTCCGACACTATGGCTCCTGGTTAAATAGTAATAAACTTAGACTCTTCACATACGAAATGATAAAAAATAAGAATTTTTATATTTAGATTCTGCGACTGTAGTAATCCCCTTCGCGAAGATTTAAAACAATACGTTAAAAGCATCGAATATCGAATGGTCAATCCGAGCAATAACACGCACATTATTACCCAGATAGCCAACTTTTCAAAACGACTCTATCAAGATTTAATTGATTATTTAATTGTTAATACACTATTTTCATAAATTATATTATAACCCGTCGCCTGCGCACTAGAACACTCGATAGGATAGCTACCTACCGGACTCTTGGATGTGGCGGAAGTGGTGCATACAGGCTGCTGTGTAAATACAATATCTTTAGGTCTTACACGGTAAGTTAATATAGGGATGGGTTTACCTTGTTTTATATGTTGTTTACGCGCACTTACTGTAGCTGTTTGAACCTTAGCAGTAATAGTCAAAGTTCCTGAGATATAGGCAAAAGTATATCCATCTTTCACAGCGCCAGTGCAATTAATAGGATAGATGCCCACAGGACTCTTCGAGCTTGCAGTGGTTGTACACGTAGGCTTAGTACTTAGAGTGAGCGCTGGATTTACTGTATACATTAAGGTGGGTAAGGCACCACCATTTACCATACTGGCATTATTTGCCTGAATGGTAGCATTAGTTGGCGTTGAATTAATTATCAATGTACCTGTTATTGTATTTTGTAACGTACCGTCCGTAGCTGCAATTGTAAACGTATTTGAGCCAAGAGCTGTATTCTCACTGGTGGTAATAGTTAAAACGGAAGAGCCGGTACCTCCAGGAATTGTTATTGGATTAAAACTTGCTGTACTGTCTTTAGGTAATCCACTTGGCATGATTAATTGCACGTTGTTATTATAATTATTTCTTGGCGTGACAATAACTTTATAACTGGTAGTAGCACCTGCCGACACCGTTTGCGATGGTGGTGCCAAAGAGAGAGAGAAATTAGCACTACCCACTGAGCCACCATTTCCATAATGAGTTAGTGATTCAAAAATAGTCATGTGTGCCCCACTGTCTGTAGTTTGTTTTTGTGGCAATACACCATTTTGAATCCAATTATAAGTATTAGCTGTTCCTAATAAACCCGAAGTTCCCGAAGCATCAGTCATATTAGGATTATTTAAACGATTATGGTAGTGGTTATAACCAATAACATAAGTTGTCCCTAGACCTAGGGTAATTTTGTCGTTTGCATCGGTACAAAAATCTGTAGGTGCATCTTTTGATGCTTTAGTTTCCAGTCCGGCTGCGAAGTTTAGTGCATTGATCAACCTTTCTTCTGCTCCATTTGCGGTATAAAGATTGGCTGTAAATGCTGTTTGAATATAATCTGTTTCTGCGGCATTAATAGCAGAAGCAATACCATATTCTGTATGTTTTAAATCACGACAGGTTTCTTGAGTAACACCTGTGGTGCTAGGAGAAAAAATAAGTTGCCCATTCCAATCACTGCTTGTAGCGCGCCCTACAGGGAAAGGAGCATGTGTATTAGGGTAAAGAGAGTTATCCAAATCATAATTATAAAAATAAGCAGGTACCCGTTCACTCCAAAAAGTTTGCGCATGGTTTAATAAAGCCAAATCTTCATTAAAAACTGCAATACCCATCATGCCCTCAATCATACTCAATTCCCAATTTCCATTGAATGATGAACCCTTGTAAATAACCGGTTGATAGACATTGGTGAGCATATTAGAGAAAGCGGCTATATCAGTAGGACTCCAATTAGCGCTACCGCCGTGACCGTATCGGATAATTTCAGCTGCTCGTGGCCATTTTGTAGCGTCCCAAGCGGCCTGCAAAGGACCATTAGAACAGGTATCTGTCGCACCAGGGCATGGGTAGCCATTGCTAAAACCTGCAAATCCTTCGAGTTTTTGTGCATAGGTATTCATAATGGTTTTGGCGTTATTCGCATAAGACACATCTTCAGTGATATACCACAAGAGTGCTTGGATATAGGCTGCGTTTGTATCATAATTTGCATCAGAACAACCCTTATCTGGAGAGGAATAGGAACCACATTGGGTAACCCCATTAGCAGCAGGGCCTCTTACTTTATAGGTTTTTGAGCCATAATTACTGGCTTGTGCTTTTAAGAATTGAGAATAATAGGGCTCAACATGGTTTGTAACTTGTTGTTTAACGAAATCCAGTTGTACTTCGCTTACCAAAACCCCAGGATGATTCCATGGTTCTGTCGCATAACAATACTGGCCCAGACTTGATGCTATGAAAAATAAAACACATTTACTTTGAAGTAGGTTCATAATTAATTACCTTCCTTGATATTATCGATCCGGAGATTTAGCTTGGGGACAAAATACTTTAATACGACTAATTGTGTAGATCAATAATAGCTTTATTTTAACCTCTTTGCATTAAATTAAATCATTTTATGGGCTTGACGGGTTCAAAGTGGTTGATTCAGCACAAGCTACTCTAGCAAGATTGAGTTAGATCACATGCTCAGGAAAGGACGGGATAATCAATCTGCCAACCAAATTATTTTTGAACAATTTTGGGGATTGACAGCTTAAACTCGTACAAAATAACTTCGTTTTGAACCTGGAAAAATTTTTGCGGCAGAACCAATGTATCAGCTTACCCTATAATCAAAAGATGCTAGTTAAATTTTGGATGAGGGAATGCTCATGAACAGTAAGAAGAAAATCTAAGCATCATGCTCC
>CANJQE010000171.1 GCA_947476305.1 Legionellaceae bacterium | reverse complement strand
CCCCTTCGGGCCTCAAAATCTACGCTCCCCAATGACTGACGCCTTTTCGTATGGCCTTATATTTTCCCTGCGGAAAAACATCCGGCCCTAAGGCTACCAGGGACTACTCGCCCGCGCCTTCGGCTCTCCATGGCTCGCAGCGAAAGGATTATATAAACTCTTTAGTTAAACTAAATCCTAGTCTAATGGTCTTAAGCGCATCACAAGCTATGTTTACTGTGGATGAATCTGATGAAGCGGATATTAGGGAAAAAGCTGCAGCACAGCTTATGTATAAAACAGGGCAGGCAAATCTAATAGCAGTTTGCGAAGAACTTAATAGTGAAGCTGAAGAATCAGGCAGTACATATCGATTTGCATACATCCCTCCACATTCTAATTTGACACGTATCTACCCAGACCCAAAAATGGAAAATGGTTATATGCTAATCGCTTATGATATTAGCAAAGTAGATTTTATACCTACAGTCACGAGCCTTCAAACAGAACGAGCAGTAGCACGACAAAAAGTAGAAGAGCAAAGGGTCACTATTTATACAAGCCCAACGAGTCCTACACTTTTCAAACAAGCTCCAATTATGCCCATTACGACTCCAGTAGCGAGTGAGGATAATATACTAAAATCATGATTTAGCTCTGTATAACTACAGTAATTAGCCATGTATAGCTTGCATATAAAGTAGTTAATAAGTGATCTTATTGAAATAGCACACAATAAGATCACACCATTCAAGCTTAGTTATAAACAATATAAAACCTTGCTTAACCTTATGTATTTAAATTACTTTAAAACCTTATTAACAGATTATTTTTTACTAATAATAAACATAAGGTCTTAAAGAGATATAATATTATAATTATTAGCAACCGAACTTTTTTGCTTCCATTCCACTTCAATAAATTAAGTTATAAAAATTAAAAGCTGTGAATAGATAGATCATTTTACATAGAACAACTCATGAATAACTGTGGCTCTTATTTAACAATCGAGTTTATTAACAGGCTAACAAAGAAAGAATACATAAGTTTTCTACATCTTACTTTGAAATCAACTTATTGATAATTAATTGTTTTTTAAGATTACTAACAGATTTTTAGCTCCTATATAATAAATATAAGAATATATTTTAAGAATATATATTAATTATTAATCGCGTTAACAAAAAAAATTAATCAAAAAAGAAGCAGTTCGAAATTGACAGCCAGGTAAAAGTTATCTATCATTGCCAACCTTATAAATTTATTAACGAGTTCATCATGAAACGCACCTTTCAACCTAGTAATTTAAAGCGTAAACGCGATCATGGTTTTCGCGAACGTATGGCTACTCGCGCAGGTAGATTAGTTATTAAACGCCGTCGCGCTAAAGGCCGTAAGCGTTTGTCTGCATAAGTGTTTTCCTTTAAAAAAACACAGCGGTTATTAAAAAAAAGTGATTATGATCACGTGTTTGTACAAGCAAAAAAAATTGTAACAACCGACTTTGTTCTGCTTTCTAAAGAAAATAATTTAGGTTATGCTCGTCTTGGGCTTGCACTATCAAAAAAAATGATTGCTAAAGCTCATGACAGAAATCGTATTAAGCGTTTGTTAAGAGAATGTTTTCGCCAAACACAATTGCCAGCTGTTGATATCGTTTTTTTGGCGAGAGTAGGTGTAGCAAAGCAAACAAACTTGGGTATTAATTCCAGATTGAGCAAAACATGGGAAAAATTAACCTCGTGCTACGACAAATAATATGCTTGCCAATAAAACTATATCAGTATTTAATTAGTCCTCTAGTTCAACCGAGTTGTCGTTATTACCCAAGTTGTTCGCACTATGCAGAAAGTGCAATTAAACAGCATGGTATAGGAAAAGGTGGCTGGATGGCGGTTAAAAGGTTATTACGTTGCCATCCATGGGCACGTGGTGGTTATGATCCGGTAGTACCTAACAATGAGAAACTTTGAATGGATATAAGACGTATTGTATTATATATGGCGCTTGCGCTAGTTAGTTTATTACTGTGGAATGCTTGGCAAATTGATTATCCACCTCCGCAAGTACCGCAGCAGACTACTGAACAAACTCCAAGTAATGGTCAACCTTTGCCGCAAGTTAGCAATGCTAATACAGCAACGGCACCTCTAGATTCATCACCGACTAACTCTAATCCGAATGCTATTCCTAGTTCTGGAGAGTTAATTCAAGTAAAAACGGATGTTTTAGATGTTGCTATTGATTTAAATCAAGGAAATATTGTTTCTGGTGATTTACTCGGCTACCCCTTGAGTGTAGAAGAGAAAAACAAATCTTTTGTCTTATTACAAAGCCAAGCTAATGAGCGTTATGTAGCAAATTCTAGTTTATTTATAGCGAATGGATCTGCTGTTCAAGCCCTTGATTTTAACTTTAAATCAGCAGAAAAAAATTATCAGCTTGATTCAAATAAAAATCAATTAGTTGTAACTCTTGCAGGGCAAAATCAAGACGGTTTAGAAGTTAAAAAAGAGTTTACTTTTACCCGCGGTAGTTATCTTATTGCTGTAAATTATAAAATTAATAATACACGCAGTACTGATTGGACCGGTTATTTAAATACTCAATTACTTCGTAGCTCACCTAAAGAAGATAAATCAAGTATGTTCCATATTGGTTCTTATACTGGAGCATCTTTTTCTAATCCAGGAAAATCACGTTATCAAAAAGTGGGTTTTCCCGATATGACGAAAGCTAATTTGAATCTAGATGTTAAAGGTGGCTGGATTGCCATGCAGCAACATTACTTTTTAACTGCTTGGGTCCCTAATCCAGAAAGTGAAAATAAATTTTATACCCTTGCTACTAATGGTGATTACACCATTGGCGCGGTAAGTCAACCTATTACGGTGAAACCACAAGAACAAAAAGAAGTGGGTTCACGATTATATGTAGGACCTGAAAATACTAGTGTTTTAAAAAGCATCGCCCCTCACTTAGATTTAACCGTAGATTACGGCATTTTATGGTTTGTTTCTTCTTTATTATTCTCTTTAATGACGTATATATATAACGTCGTAGGAAATTGGGGATGGTCTATTGTTCTTGTTACTGTCCTGATTAAACTGGCTTTTTATCGTTTGTCAGCAACCAGTTATAAATCCATGGCTGGCATGCGTAAGTTACAGCCTAAGTTACAAGCTTTACGTGAGCGTTACGGTGATGATAAGGCAAAAATAAGCCAAGCGACTATGGAGCTTTATCGCCAAGAAAAAGTAAATCCTTTAGGTGGATGTTTACCCATAATAATTCAGATTCCTGTCTTTATCGCTCTTTATTGGGTACTACTGGAAAGTGTTGAGTTAAGACAAGCACCCTTTATTTTCTGGATAAAAGACTTAGCTGCATCAGACCCTTATCATGTTTTACCTTTGATTATGGGTGCTACCATGTTGATTCAACAAAAATTAAATCCAGCACCGCCGGATCCCTTGCAAGCTAAAGTTATGATGTTTTTACCCATACTCTTCACTGGCTTATTCTGGAATTTCCCAGCTGGTTTAGTCTTGTATTGGATAGTGAATAATACGCTTTCCATCATGCAGCAGTGGTATATCACTCGTAAATACTCGGATGATAAACCCGTAAAAAAACTGGCAGTTGCAGCAAAATAAATGACTATAGATACGATAGTAGCAATAGCTACTCCACCCGGACGAGGTGGAGTAGCTATTGTTCGTTTATCTGGTCCTCAATCTTATCCTATCGCGCTAAAATTAAACGGCGAAAAAAAATTAGAGCCTCGTGTCGCGCGTTTTTGTACTTTTCATTCTGAGAAACAAGAGCTCATAGACCAGGGTTTAATGCTGTATTTCAAAGCTCCTCATTCGTTTACGGGAGAGGATGTGGTTGAGATCCATGCACATGGTTCACCAATAATCTTAGATATGTTATTAAAGCAATCAGTACAATTTGGTGCTCGCTTGGCGAGGCCAGGAGAGTTTTCTGAACGAGCTTTTCTTAATGATAAAATTGATTTAACACAAGCTGAGGCAATTGCTGATCTCATCCAAGCAAGTTCAGATACCTCTGTACGCATGGCTTTAAAAACCTTACAGGGTGAGTTCTCTAAAAAAATTAATCAACTCAATGAGCGTATTATTTACTTACGCATGTATGTAGAAGCAGCCATTGATTTTCCAGAGGAAGAAATAGATTTTTTAAATGACGGTAAGGTTTCTTCTTTATTAGTTTCTATTTTAGAGGAACTCACTGCGATTCGCTCTCAAGCTAATCAAGGAGTTATTCTAAGAGAGGGTTTATCCTTGGTTATTGCGGGGCGACCTAATGCAGGTAAATCAACCTTAATTAATTGTTTAGCGGGGCGTGATGTAGCCATTGTAACTGAAGTAGCGGGTACTACCCGTGATGTGATGCGTGAGCATATTTTGTTAGATGATATTCCCTTGCATATTGTCGATACAGCAGGAATTCGTGAAAGTAACGATTTAGTAGAAAAAGAAGGTATTAAAAGGGCTTGGCAAGAATTGAAACAAGCTGATTGCGTCTTGCTGGTTGTGGATGCTAATCATCGGGAACACGAGCAAGAGCTAATTAAAGAAATACAACAGTCTTTATCTACAGTTATTCCGATTATTACCGTATTTAACAAAATTGATTTATTAGATTTACCCACAAAAACCACGGACCATACAGTTTATTTATCTGCTAAAAATGGATTAGGAATAGATGGGCTTAAAACTTTGATAAAAGAGATAGTTGGTTATCAACCTAATGAAGGACAATTTTTAGCACGTAGACGTCATTTGCAAGCTTTAGATGATGCCAAAGAAGTACTAATTACTGGACAAACACAATTAGCAGAACATCGTGCGGGCGAATTATTAGCAGAAGATTTACGTTTAGCTCATCATCTTTTGGGCGAAATTACTGGTGAGTTTTCAGCAGATGATTTGTTAGGCAGCATTTTCTCTAGTTTTTGTATTGGAAAATAGAAGCTTCTAGTATGAAGAGGCAATATTAGATTTTGAGTCATAACACTATAGCATCAATAGGCGTTTGCTTCGGTATCACGTGATAAAGCGCTCTTAATTCGCTAAGAGGTATTCCAGCGACATCCCAAAGATTCCATCCTGTTGAATATAAATTAACTTGCATTTGAGATCCTCTATACCAGGCTTCCCAAAACTCATAAGGATTAATCACTACATGAGCGGTGCCCGCAAGATCATTGATTTTAATACCTAAATAAAAAGAGTAGAGGACAGGAATAACATGACCATCTATGGGGTTTTTTTCAAGCATGGTTGAAGTAAATACTGAAACTAAGAGTTCGCCATAAGGGCTAGTATCATAATCGCTTAGAATATGAATAGAATCATGTGGCATAACAAACTCATAGTTAGCCCCCTCTTCTTCCCCGGGAAACTTGTAATTATTGTTTTTAAATTGCATCCAAATATGATGACCAAAGCATTCATCGGGTAGACGACTAAGTTGTTCATAACGTTGTGCAAGTTGCGGATCTTTTTTATTGCCACGGTAAGGAAAAAGCCAATTTTCAATGTCTTTATTATTGTTCAGTTCTGGAAAAATATCGAAACTTTCAAGATTCTTATACGTGATATCTTTAATAAGCCAAGTAAAATTCTTCTCTAAAGTTTTCCTTAATTGTTGGAGATAATGAGGATTAATATTTGCTGCCTTAGCATAATCAAAGACGGTTTGAATTTTTTCACTATCAATTGTTCCATCCATCAATGCAGTAACAACTAAAAATCTTAATAGATATTCCGCTTTCCTTGCGTCGGCAAAAGTATGAGCGAAAGCGGGGAGAGGTTCGTCGGGTAACTGTGTAAATTGCAGTTCATCTTTGTGAGCAAATACATGACGATAAACCGCCTTGAGTGATGATTGTTGTAGTGAGGTAAATGGTTGTTTTCCCTGAGCTGTTGCAACATCTTTCATAGCCGATAAAAGAAAAAAAATTTCATTAAGTTGTCATTTCATTCCTCAGAGCGTAGTACTATTATATGGTTTTATTCTGAACTGAGTTTTAAGAGTTTTTTATTATTATCACAGAATAGAATCACGCCACTGATAACGGCTACTGGCATAGTAAATATATTTAAAAAAGGGATAAAATTAAGTATATTAATAACTGAACCAAATCCTAAAGTGGACCCCATCGATGAGACAGTAAAACCTTAAATCTTAGATAGTGTCCAATTATTGGAACACCGAGGCATTGCTTCTGATGACAGGTTACCTGAAGAGAAAGCGGTGTCAATGAGGAGTCCTGAGGCACGAAGGAAGCTCATT
>CANJQE010000170.1 GCA_947476305.1 Legionellaceae bacterium | reverse complement strand
TTCTATCCCGCTCTTTGCCATTTTCTTTTTGGGCGTGGAGCGTTTCAAGATGCGCTTTTTCTTCTGGAGATATGTGTATTCTTTTCATGACGCATAGCTTGATCCCAATAAATTAGAAATGCAAGCATTTTGAAAGATCACGGGTATATGTTCATCAATACAGGCACCGGTAGGACGATATTCAGTTATTGTACTATTAAAAATTTGTGTGTTGATATGATATTTCTCACTAATATAACTAATCGCATTAACTAATCCATTAGCGCAAACTATGCCATTAGCTATACCTGTTCCTTTGCGATATTCAGCACTCATCAAAGCATCCCCACAAACAGCAATAGGAAAGGGGTAAAGATCTGAATCTAAAATAGGGTTTTCCACTCTATGGGGATCTACACTAAAAGGACGAAATTTCAAGGATGAGCCAGCTTCAATTTCAAAATCAATTGTCTTTCCAGCTTTTAATTTTAACATTGTAGATAACCATTCTTTTTGCATTCTTTGAGGAGCCCGAGCAAGCTCATCAGGCAGCTCAAAATAACAACAAAAACGCTCTTCTTCTTTACCATGTCCCCAACGTCTCATATCCCAATGAGGGAGATCATTTTGAGTCCAACCTTGTGCTCGTAATGACTCAAACTGCATGACTTCATTGACAGCAGAGACTGTTCCCCTGAATCCACTCAGTAACTCAGCATCGTTCTTACTCATGGTAATAAAAGCGATAAAATTAGTCTTTACAGGATTATCAGCAATTTTAGAAACTTTAAAAATAGGTTTGTCATTTTCTGAATTGACATAATTAACTATTTCTCGGCTTTCACCTGTACAGTCAATGAGCATATCACATTCTATCAGCTCTTTACTTCCTTCTACTTCAATAGAATTACCTTTGATATGCTTAAAATGGGAGGAAGTAAATTGCACACCTAATTGTTTAGCCTCGTCATACAACGCTTTCTGAATGTCACTAATGTAATAAGTTTCTGGTGAAGAACCAGCTAGTGGAATAACCACATTGACACCAATGTTTGCAAGTTGCCTAGTAATTACTTCTCCAGCTTGAATCGCCACAACACCAGGCCTGGAGAAATTATTCGCATATTTATCAACTATTCGTACAGGAAACCCTTTTTTAGCTAAAGCAATAGCCGTATACAAACCTACGGGACCTGAACCAGCAATAACAATAGGCATAGCCTCTTCCTTACTTCTGCTTTAATTTAATTATAGGCAGTAAGATAATTAAAGGACAAATAACTGTTTTTTTTTAAGACAATAAACTATAGTTACAGTTAAATAGAATAAATGACCATCATTTTGGAGTGGCAGTGTTTAAACCATTTGATATGACTAGTATGGCTAGCATTATTAGTGTTAATGAAAATACTTTTTTAAAGTTTGTTGAAACCGATGCCCCCTTTTACTCTAAACTAGAGTTGTATCATGAGGATAGTGTAGTTTCCGACTGTAGTTTTAAACCCGAAGAAAGTAAACTGATCAAAAATAGTATGCAGAACTCTGATCAATTAATACAGGCATTGGAAGGACTTAATTGTAAGCTCAATAATGTGCATTTAAGCAATTTCATTGCACTTATTGACAGCTATAAAGAACAGGGCGTTCAGAGTTCTATAAACATGTCGATAAAATAATAACACAAAAAAGATTCATTATAATTATTCACTACCTCAGACAACCGGTTCGAGGTAACGATAGCTTATCACGCATAGACATTCGGCTATTACATGTCTTCAGGCAATGACATCAAACTGGCATTTCCCCCTGCAGCAGTTGTATCCACTGTATAGGTACGCTCATGACAGAGTCTTATTAGATAATTAGGGCCGCCAGCTTTTGGTCCAGTGCCTGATAATCCTTCACCGCCAAAAGGTTGTAAACCCACAACAGCGCCGATCATATTACGATTTACATAACAATTACCGGCATGTATGCGCGCTCTTATATATTCCACCGTAGCATTTATCCGACTATGAATACCCAAAGTCAAACCGTAGCCTGTTGAGTTAATTTCATTAATAAGCTTATCAAGCTCTTTGCGCTTAAATGAAACCACATGTAATACAGGTCCAAATACTTCTTTTTTTAGAGCGGTAATATTATCAATGGCTATAGCAGTAGGTGGCATAAAATACCCAGAGGCATGTTCATCATTCAACGCACATTGATAGATAGTTTCGTAGTGTTTTTTCATCTCTTCAACATGAGCTTCTAGGGCAGATAAAGCATCTTTATCAATTACGGGGCCTACATCAGTAGTTAACCACTGAGGATCACCGATGACTAACTCCGCCATAGCTCCTTTTAAAAGATGAATCATTTTTGGATATACTTCTTCTTGAACAAATAAAACACGCAAAGCAGAGCAACGTTGACCGGCACTACCAAAGGCAGAAGTTAAGACATCAACTGCAACTTGCTCTAATAATGCGGAAGAATCGACGAGCATTGCATTTTGTCCGCCTGTTTCCGCGATAAGTGGAATAATTTCTCCACCTCGGGTCGCTAGAGTTCTATTAATAAGATTTGCTGTATCGGTTGAACCAGTAAATAAAACGGCTTTAACTCGCATATCCGCCACTAAAGCTGCGCCAATAGTTTCACCTCGTCCAGGCAATAATTGGATTGCCCCCGTGGGGATACCTGCTTGATGCATTAATTTAACTGCAAAGGCGGCAATCAATGGAGTTTGTTCTGCTGGTTTCGCAATGACGCAATTACCAGTAACCAAACCAGCAACCACTTGTCCCGTAAAAATTGCCAAGGGAAAATTCCAAGGGCTAATGCATAAAACTGTCCCACGAGGATGTAAACTTAATTCATTTAATTCACCTGTATACCCGTGTAAACGAGTTGGACTACTCATTAGCTGTTCTGCTCTTAAAGCATAATAACGACAAAAATCTACTGCTTCACGAACTTCTGAAATGCCATCATTCCAAGTTTTACCTGCCTCTAAACACGCTAAAGCCATTAGTTCAGCACTATGAGCCTGTAATAAATCAGCAAAACGACGCACAGAATCTGCACGTTTCTCGACTGGAGTAGTGCTCCAACTTGCAAAAGTTGACTCAGCATTAGACAAAGCTTTTTCCACATCCTCTAAGCTTGCTTGTTGTACAGCGCCGATTTTTAAATTGGAGTTCTGTGGGGAGTTAACTGAATTTTTTTCATCACAATGCAAAGTACCACCAACTATCGGCCCTGCTTTCCAAAACAAATTAAGTTTTTTTAGTTCATCTTGTAGTAATGAGCGATCATAACGATTACTAAAATCAACGCCCTTAGAGTTCTTACGTTTTGGCGCGAAAATATGTTCTGGTAAAGGGATATTTTTGTTCATCTTATTAAAATACATTTTAGCTTTTGCAACCGGATCATCAACCAGCTCGCTTATAGGCGCTTTATCATCGACAATACGATTTACAAAAGAAGAGTTAGCTCCATTTTCCAATAAGCGACGTACTAGATAGGGTAATAAATCTTCATGACTCCCCACGGGAGCATAAATGCGACAAGGGATACCATAAGCTTCTTTTGGCACTATTTGCTCATACAACTCATTCCCCATGCCATGTAAACATTGAAACTCAAAGTCTCGATAGTCGCCTACTAAACTAAGAACCATAGCAACTGAATAAGCATTATGAGTGGCAAACTGGGGGTAAATTGCATCGGTCATCGTGAGAATTTTTTTAGCACAAGCCTGAAAAGATACATCCGTAAACACTTTGCGAGTAAATACTGGATATTCTGCTAAACCTTGCATTTGCGCTTTCTTTATTTCACTATCCCAATAAGCACCTTTAATTAAACGCACCATCACCCGTCTTTGTTTACTACGCGCTAAATTAGCCACCCAATCCAACACATAAAAAGCACGTTTTTGATAAGATTGAAGTGCTAAACCAAAACCATTCCAACCATTTAAACTCTCGTCAATGAATACTTTTTCCATCACATCCATGGATAAATCTAAACGCTCAGACTCTTCAGCATCAACGGTTAAGGCGATACCATAATCTCTCGCTAATCTCGCTAAGGCCAAAAGTTTTGGAGGCAGTTCTGTCATAACGAGGTCATATTGTGATTCATTATAACGAGGATGTAAGGCGGAAAGCTTTATAGAAATACCAGCTCTTTTATAAACATCAGAATCTTTATCTGATTTTTTTCCAATAGACTCAATAGCACTTTTATAAGCATTAAAATAACGCTCTGCATCCACAGAAGTTAATGCAGCCTCTCCTAACATATCATAAGAATAGCGGTAGCCTATAGCTTCTTTCTTCTTTGCTCGACTAATAGCTTCATCTATAGTGCGCCCCATAACAAACTGCTTACTCATAATCCGCATGGCTTTATCGACAGCAGTACGTACCACAGCCTCGCTGCTACGATTAACTAATTTCATTAATGCTTTTGTTAGGGTGGTTTCTGCCTTTTCTGGGGTAAGAACTTTGCCTGTGAGCATGAGCGCCCAAGTAGTAGCATTTACAAAAAAGGATTCACTTTGCCCTCGATGAGATTTCCAGTCACCACCAGCAAGTTTATCTTTAATTAAATTGTCTATTGTTTCATTATCTGGCACACGTAATAGCGCTTCGGCTAAACACATTAACGCAATTCCCTCATCACTGGACAAAGCATATTCTGTCAAAAAAGAATCAATACCCATATTTTTCTTTCGTCCAGAACGAACGGCTTCAACCAAACGCGTTGCGTTTGTTCTAATAGCTTCTAATTGGATTTGACTTAAAGCAGCTTTTTCACATAATTCAGTGATCAAAGAAAGCTCATCAACGCGATATGCTTGATTAATAGAACCGCGTAAACCTTCCGGTATATTAATGAACTTCTTTTCAAGCATAGGATTCTCCAAATCAAAAAATAAATCTAGTCAACGATGATAGTTTAGAACGACTTTAAATGAAATGCATAGCTAACATTTTACCCGGTTTTATATGCTTCATTTACTACTAAAAATTAAAAATGTTGTGCGAATCCCATTTAAAAACAGAACTAATTTCTCACAAACTGGATCAATATTAGCCAATTTGTCCTGTTTTTAACGATACAAATAGTATAATTTGTATCAATTCGGTCAATTTATGTCCGTATATTTTTTTTACTAAAAATTAAGTCGTTGAATTGAATAATAATTTCCCCTTGTGGGCAATGTTAAATCTTTTAAATTTACAATTACCTCAATTGTCAATATAATCACCATTTTTTTGATAGCCAATAACGGTGTATTAACAAGAAGAAAGGAGCAGTATGAATACATTATTTACTCTAATCTCAACCGTAATATTAACAAGTAACATTACGTCCAGCGCACCTAGTTTTGCTCAGCCTGGAGGCGACCTAAACAGTCAAGTACAACATTTAAGTAGTAAAGCCCCAAAACTTAATAAAAAAGTACTTAAACTTGCCCTAACTGCCTATCAAAATGCAGATAGAAAAGGCGCTGTAAAAAAACCAGTACTTACAGTAATCGATTATTCTTTACCTTCTAATAAGCAACGCATGTGGGTTTTTGACGTACGTAATGAGCGCCTATTATATAACACTTATGTAGCTCACGGCAAAAATTCTGGTGAGGTAGCTCATAATTTCTCAAACCGAGAATCAAGCAAACAATCTAGTCTAGGCACTTACATTACCAAGGGCACTTATATTGGACACAAAGGCTATTCATTAAACCTACAAGGCCTAGAGCATGGTTTCAACGATAATGCCTATAATAGACGTGTGGTCATACATGGTGCTTGGTATGTTGAACCAGGCTTCATTAGAAAAACAGGCCGAGCTGGACTCTCTTGGGGCTGTCCTGCAATTGCACAAACTTTAGCAAAACCAGTAATTAATACCATTAAGAATGGATCAGTAATTTTTGCCTACTTCCCTGATAAAAATTTCTTAAAACACTCTGGATATCTTGTTGCTTAAAAAGCAACCTTATGTTGGGTTCTAAACTTTGTTTAACCCAACGTATTAATTAAGTTCTTATTAGCCCTCTTATTACAAAACCTTTTAACTAGTATCACAACGTTTTAAAAGAGGTTGCATCCTAGCTAGCATGAATAAAAAAAGCATGATATTACATGATTTCTACTCATTTAATATCACGATAAAGCAACCTTACAACCGATGTTCCGCGGCTAATTTGAAGTAATTTTCAATTAAAAGGCTCTGAAAGCCCCCATTGAGTTCAAATCAAGACAAAGATCAATCGATAACAAGAGATAGATCAAATCAATCAACGTGGTAATACCGTATGCTAACGCGCATGTT
>CANJQE010000169.1 GCA_947476305.1 Legionellaceae bacterium | reverse complement strand
TCCCCCTTCGGGCCTCAAAATCTACGCTCCCCAATGACTGACGCCTTTTCGTATGGCCTTATATTTTCCCTGCGGAAAAACATCCGGCCCTAAGGCTACCAGGGACTACTCGCCCGCGCCTTCGGCTCTCCATGGCTCGCAGCGTCGGAAGAATGTATGACAGGGATTTGGCTCTAAGCCATGGTCAATTGCGAAGCCACCTAAGGGTGGCTTCGTGCTTTTCAGTGTTTCTAAATGTTTAAAAATTCCCAGGAATAGATTCGATTTTTCCAATGCAGTAATAACCATTTAAAATGACTTTGTTAGAGGAGCATCAATAAATACAAGGCCTGCGTCACTTAATTAACAATAGTGTAACAACTACCTCCTTTAGTAACTAATTGCACTTTGCTGTTTTTATTTAATACTGAAGAGCCGCAGGGAATATCGCTTCCACGAAACACATTTTTTCGATAACCAAAAAAATACTCTCTATTCACCGGCCCTTTACCTGAATAAGTCTTCCCAAGACCACCAAGCTTTTTTCCCTCTACTAGAAAACCTACAGCCATTGCTTTGTCAGTCGCAATCACAGTTATCTCAATCAGATCATCGGCAAACGCATGGCAAGTAAATACAGTAATAAAAAACGCAATAAAGATTTTTATAAAATTCATTTTCATATTGACTCCTTTCAATCTGACTGAATTTTGATCCAAAAGCTTGTTTCTACATCGTATTCTTTTCTTAGTGTAGTACTGATTTTTAAAAAACTACAAAATAAGGTTTTTTTTAAACAAAATGGGGAAAGTAACTATAACTATATAATGATTAAATTTTTATTGAAAGCACATCAGAAGGATGAGAAAACAAATGATGCTCACATAGAACTTCAGCACTTATGTTTTTTCATACATTTTATTGAAAACGGAGTTTAGTCTGAACAATGCCGAACTAAAAACCAACATAGAGACTTCACCAAAGCGACAAGGAAGTTATTTAGTCAAATGACTATTTAATTTTTCTAAAAGAATCTTTATAGTACTTTTTTCATCTACTGTAAAACCACTTAAAATAAATTGATTTAGTTCTTTAAGGCATTGATCAATTACTTTTTGGTAACTTCGCCCTTTTTCGGTCAATCTAATTTCAACAGCTCTTCTATCTGCTTCGCTGGGAATGCGAATGATAAATCCATCACGCTCCATTCTATCAAGAGTTCGTACTGCGGTTGGTTGTTCAATACCAATTTTTTTATGCATTTCTGCTTGAGTTAGACCATCTTGCTGATAGAGCGCCATCAAAAAATAAGTATAAGCATCAGTAAGTCCATAAGGCTTTAAAAATTCATTGGCTTTTTTAATTAATATTCTACTGGCTTTTTTAATCAAGGTAGAAGGATACATGGTTTTTGTTCTCTGTAAATTAGCATAGCTTGCTATATATTAGCATGCTATGCTATTCTTTCCTAGTTGTATTAATTTGAGAGCAATGATCATGAACCAGTTGTTGTACCAAGTAGATGCATTCACATCTAGCTTATTTAATGGAAATCCTGCTGCCGTTTGTCCTTTGGAATCTTGGTTAGATGATAGTTTGATGCAATTAATTGCCAGAGAAAATAATTTATCGGAAACTGCTTTTATTGTAGCTGATGGTGAGTCCTATCAAATTCGCTGGTTTACACCCAATACAGAAGTAGACTTATGTGGCCATGCTACCTTAGCCAGCGCTTTTGTAATTTTTAATATTTTAGGTCATGAAACAAAAACGATATCCTTCCAAAGTAAAAGCGGCCTCTTAAGCGTTAAAAAAGAAGCTGATTTATTAGTGATGGATTTTCCTCGTTTGCCTTTTAATAAAATAGAACCCACAGCGGAGTTGATAAAGGCCTTAGGTGTTAGACCGGATGAACTTTATCAAAGTACTTTTGATCTCTTAGCAGTCTTTAGTGATGCCACACTTATTCAAGAAGCAAAACCAGACTTAAATGCTTTAGCTAATCTGTCCTGTAGAGGTATTATTTTAACTGCTCCTGCTCTTGATGCTGATGTTTATTCACGATGTTTTTATCCTGGTTGCGATGTACCTGAGGATCCCGTTACTGGATCAGCACATTGCGTTATTGCTCCCTATTGGTGTACTCGTTTAAATAAAAATAAAATTCATGCGCGCCAAGGGGAATCTCGTCAAGGTGAACTGTGGTGTGAATTAAATAATGCTAGAGTGATTTTATCTGGACATGCTCAATTGTATTTGCAAGGAGAAATTAGAATTTCTTCTGCTCGTTCAAAAGGATAAGTTTATGCACCCATTACATATACAAACACCCCTGATTGCATCTCAATATTTAAAAAATAAATTGAATAAAGATGTTTATTTTAAAATGGAATGTTTACAACCCAGTGGTTCTTTTAAACTTCGCGGCATCGGAGCTTTATGCCAAGAAGAAGCCATGAAAGGAAAGGACGCTTTTGTCGCTTCATCAGGTGGCAATGCGGGGATTGCAGTAGCTTATTGTGGGATGAAAATGAACATTCCCACTACAGTATTTATACCGAATAGCAGTCATCCTCTTTATATTAATGCAATTAAATCTTATGGCGCAGAAGTGATTGTAGCTGGAACGGTATGGGATGAGGCCCATCAAGCGGCCTTGGAATTTGTGAATAAAAACAAGGCCGCTTACATTCCCCCCTTTGACCACCCTACTCTGTGGCGAGGTCATTCTTCGATGATTGATGAAGTGGCGCAACAAGGTCTTTTAAAACCGGATGCGGTTATTCTCTCTGTGGGCGGAGGTGGTCTTGCTTGCGGTGTTTTAGAAGGAATGCATCAGATAGGATGGAACACGGTCCCTCTTATTGCTGTGGAAACCCAAGGTGCGGATGCCTTTGCTCAGTCCGTGCATGCTCAAAAATTAATTACTTTAGAAAAAATAACGAGCAAAGCAACTACTTTAGGCGCTAAACAGGTAACGCCTCAATTAATGAATTGGACTAAAAAACATGAGATAAAAAACATAGTGGTCAGTGATGAGGAAGCAGAACAAGCCTGCTTTGAATTCGCCCGTGAACAAAGAATTTTAGTGGAATTATCAAGTGGTGCTACTTTAGCAGCCCTATATAATAATCATCCTTTGCTTCATCAAGCGTCATCTATTTTAGTGATTGTCTGTGGAGGAATAAATATTAGTCATTTTAATATAAGTAATTGAGCTAAGAACTTCAGGCACTCTCTTTATATATTGAAATAATCAAGCAATAAGACTATAATTAAAGCATATCTCTATATTTGAGGGTATTTTATGTCTCCTAAACCACCACAGAGTTATGGTGTGGTCCATCGAACTCTTCAAAGTCATCCGACATCAGCTGCAAAGTCCCCCCAAACAGTAGTTACCCCTGAGGGTTTACGAGAGGACAAAAACAGTGGATTTACAGTGGATACCGTGCCCGAAATAGAAAGAGAGAGAAACAACAGGGATGATCCAAATGATACTGTACAGGAAGCCATAGAAACGTTCCGGCCGAAGTAAAAGACACCCTTACATATAGGTATTTAGAGCTGATATAGTTATTTGTATCAGCTCTAAATAATTGTAACCAAGACACAAATAATTCCTTCTTAATAACTCCAATGTTCGACCACTCGAATTATTAGCTACTTACCTTGTATACACGTAACTTCTCAATAAGTCCGGGAAACGTCATCCTGAGAGTAACGAGGGATCTCCTGAAAAGTGGCTCGGCGCCTGCATCTGGAGATCCCTCACTCTGTTCGGGATGATGTAATTGCCCAGACTTTTGAGAAGTTACGTATACACATAGATATCCACAGAAATTGTGGGTAACTAGTGCTGTCGCGAAATCACCCTTCTCTCTGAGCTTCAATCTTATTTTTAATTAAAAGAATGTTGAACTCTGCATTGTGTAAATAAAACAGGACTTAAGAAAATCAGTTTAGTTGCTTTCATTGGCGGATTATGGTTTGATTTTGGTAAAGGATTTAACTAATTAGTAAAATGATATACTTTATCTATCTACTTAGCTTAGTTTTTATACTGCTCCTACTCCACAAACTCAAATTGTTATCCTTTAGAGTTCTTCCCGCTTTTTCCGCTACAAAAACCAATGCTTTAGAGCATGAAGATTTATTGACTCTTTTGGATAAATTTAATTACACACACGACGATGGGGTTTGTCATGGCTTTACCTTAACCTGGGCTCAAGAAACAGCGCTTGGATTAGAGCATCAGTTTTATAATCGCTTGAATATAATTAAACGGGAGAAAGCTACCTTACCTAATAGCCTGCAGCTTATTACAGAAAAAATTAAATTAAGTAGGACTTTATCTAGAAAAGAGCAAAAACTAAATGAAATAAAACCTTTTCTTGAAGCGGTATGCCTGGCGCAATCCCCTGAGGATTATCCGGATGTTTATGCTAAAGCAATACAGCAATCTAATATCGATATGATCTATAAGATGATTCAGCTCAATCTCAGTAGAAAACAAAACGCCGTTAAAAGCCTCCTTAGTAAAACAATTAGCAGGGCAACGGCAGAAGAGATCGGAGAATTTTTAAATAAACTTAATAGTCTCTTCATTGTTAAAAATCACGTTGTGGTGGTTTTTAGCAGTGAAGAGCACACGATAGGCTTTAAAAAACATGGTGATAATCTGTGGTTATTCATGGATATTAACCATTTATATGAACAAAGCGAAGATTATCCCTACCAACTCCTAACAAGCGAAGAGCTTTGCCCAAAACTGTATAAATCTCTTTTCGAAACTAGCGAGCAATTGGTGTTTCATTGTTCCTTTATTGCAAAAACAGGACAACGGAAATTAAGCCAACAAATTTCATCTATAGACGCCCTCTACCCTATCACCTCAGAAAACCTTCAAATCAGCAACTGTCGCGGCTATGGTACTCTTGCTCTAGCAGTTCAAAATGATGATGGAACTACGGTACGGAAGATCTTGCGATTACATAAGAAAGCCCCAGTAATCAGTCAATCTGAATTTGAGAATGCCTTTTTTTATGCCGCGGCGTGTAATCGATTGAATATTATGAGTCAACTGATAAACGCTCCAGAGATAGATATAAACATGTCTTGTAATAGTGATGACTCTGCTCTGGCGGTTGCTTGCCGTTATGGTCATGAAAGTATTGTGCGATTACTGCTCGAGCAGAGCACTATTGAGGTGGATATAAAAAATGCCAAAGAAATGACCCCCTTAATGTTGGCCTGTCGGTCCTCCTCCACTCAAAATAATAAGGTATTATTTGAGCTTCTTTTAATGGCAGGAGCTAGTTTAGACTTGACGAATGTCGATGGAGAAACAGCCTATGACATCGCACAGAAACACAATAATGAGGCAGCGCTGAACGCTATAGCTTCCTATAGCGCCAAAACTGGCCACAAAGTTAGTCCTGAGTTATCACATAAAGCGAAAGTATCATCTGGTGGTCTAATTTCGTTTTTAACTCATTCTATTTTTAATAACCCCGCTAAGTCGAGAACCACACCGTCAGAAGAAGAAAGCCCTGAACCAGCTGCAAATCTAAAAGTTTAGTAAAACAATCAAAGCGCGATGTTTATTGGTTAAAATGAGTTTCCAACCAGTGAAGAAATAATTTATCTTTGTCCGATAATAACCTTCGCCCTTTTATCCAGTGATTTATTTTCTCTTCTTTCCAGTGATTTATTATTTCTGGATAAATATAGGATTTTTGACATATAGCAGAAGAATGACCTAATAATGAGGCTACTTCATTGATAATTAAGGATAATTGTTTTTTTGCCAATTCTTCGCTGGTATAAGGTGTTTTACATAAGTAGTAAAATGTTTCTCGACAAGCCCCCCAAGTTCTAAAATCTTTTGCGGTAAAGGATTGCTTGCTTATCTCCTGTAAAAAACTATTAATGTCTTGCGACGTTATTTCTTGGGAATTATTTTCTTCATCAATATATTTGAATAATTTATATCCCGGTAAAGATTCACATTTTTTTAAAAGTTTAATTATTTTTTTATCTTGGAGAACAACCTCCCAAGACTTGGAGTTTTTACCCGGAAATTTTAAAGTGGCTTTAGAAGAACTTAACGATAAATGTTTTTTCCTTAAAGTAGTTAAGCCATAAGATTTATTTTCTTTTTCGTAAATGAGATTACCAATACGAATAAAATAATTATCCAATAAATAAATAATTGCGCACATAATTCCTACATTTCGCACCAATGTAGGATATTTTTGTAATTAGAGTAATTAATTTCGACCCGTTCCAGCTCTGCTGGCAAGCCGTAGATATCTAAAGCATGTTTACCGAAGTACACAATAATCCGTTGATGCACTTTTTTAACGTTAGTCAC
>CANJQE010000168.1 GCA_947476305.1 Legionellaceae bacterium | reverse complement strand
GTAGATTTTGAGGCCCGAAGGGGGATCAAAATCAAGGGGGACCAGGACGGCCAGGGCCGCCGGAGGCATACTTGTCGCCTGTTTTTGTCCCTGCCGGGGACTTGGATGTCCCGGCAGGTTTCTCAAAAACAGGCGACACGCTGCTTTCTTTTTCAGAAGGATGTTGTAAATGAATAAAAGGATAATATATCTCTTAAGGTTTTTCTGTTTTTTCTTAGTATTGCCAGCATTTTCCGAACCAGGCATTGTCGTCTTTCAGAGCGATTTTGGTATTGCTGATGGAGCGGTTAGTGCAGTTAAAGGCGTAATGTATTCAGTAGATAGGTCTTTGATTATTTCTGATTTAACTAATGAAATTCCTCCTTATAATATTTGGGAGGCTTCCTATCGTCTTTATCAAACAGCCTCTTATTGGCCGAAAAACACCGTCTTTCTTAGTGTGGTAGATCCCGGTGTTGGTACTACCAGACGTTCTATAGTCGCTTTAAGTAAAAAGGGTCATTATTTTGTAACGCCAGATAATGGAACTTTAACCTTCATTGATGCGATGTATGGTATTCAAGAAGTGAGAGTTATCGATGAAACCAAAAATCGACTTAAAGGGTCGCAGCAGTCCTACACATTTTATGGTCGAGATGTTTATGGTTACACTGCTGCTAAATTAGCCTCCGGGAAAATTTCTTTTGCTGAAGTAGGCCCAGTGCTTAAAGATCCTATTGTAAAACTACCTTATCAAAAAGCATTCATCAAAGATAAGAGCTTGCAGGGGACTATTGTTATTCTTGATCCTAATTATGGCAATGTTTGGACCGATATTAATCAATCCTTGCTTAATTCTTATGGTGTAAAAGTAAACCAATCGTATAAAGTGACTATTTTTCATAAGAACGAAGAGAAATACTCAAAGACATTGAAGTTGCATAATACCTTTGGTGAAACAGCAAAAGATGAGGAGCTGTTGTATTTAAATAGTTTGTTGAATGTGTCCTTAGCAATTAATCAAGACGATTTTGCAAAAAAACATCAAATTGGTTCGGGGCCAGAGTGGACAGTTAGGATTGAAGCTCTTCAATAAGTTGGAAGTCAATGCTCATTCATAGCCATCAAACTATGTCATCCCTGCGCTTGCGCAGGGATGACATAGTTTGATGGCTATTGGGCACAACCTTAACTTCGGTGTTATAGAAATTGTAGCCTAGATTAGCGCAGCGTAATCCGGGAATTTCGTGCATCAGCGCAACCCCCGTATTAAGACGTTTAATACGGGGCACATCATCCTATTTAACAGCCGCAGGCCCATCTATTAAATCATCAGCTACTGGATAATCTGCGTCAATAGCCTCTAGTTCACAAATAATTTCTTTGTGGTTTTCGTGACTTAATAATTTCTGTGATAAAGAAAGAACAAGAATACTCAAAGGTAATATTATTACCAGATCAAGGGGAAATTGTAAGGCGCCTATTCCGCCAAAAGTTCCTAAATAAGAAATCACCAACATTGAGCCCATATAGAAAGTAAACCAATATAAAGGGTAATTCTGGCTTAATGAGCTTTGACGATGGTAAATCATATGAATGATAAGACCAATTACTAAAGCTAGATCTAGTTTCCATAAGATTTCAAAGCCACACCAGTACAACATTAAATTACAGATGTAAAAGGCTAGATGGCATAAAAAGAGACTTGCCCATAATTTAAAGGGGCGATGAGTATTAGGTTGTAACTTACGCATGGCAAGAAGACAAATAGGGCCAATGCTATAAGAAAGAATACTAGCTGAAGAAAGAAAAGCCACGAGTTTTTGCCAGCCTGGAAAAGGTAAAAACGATAACATACCGACTATCAAGTTAGCATAAAGCGTAATATAAGGAATTTTATGACGATTTACCTTTAAAAAGATTTTAGGTAAATGATCGTTTATTGCCATGCCATAGATAATACGAGAAGTAGCCGCGGTGTATACTAGAGTAGTACCAAAAGGGGATATTATTGCATCAATCATCAGTAGCGTAGCTACTACTCCAAGACCTAATAATAGAGTTAACCCTACTAAAGGGCCGCTATCTCCTGCATAAGATAAGCCACTCCAGCCATGTGTTAAATGTTCTTTAGGTATCGCTACAAGAAAGCTAAATTGCAACATAAAATATAAAAGGAAGCCAATTAATACCGCACCTAAAATAGCAATGGGGATATTACGTTGTGGATTTTTTACTTCTCCAGCCAAAATAAGGCCATTTTGGAAGCCGGTAAATGCAAAGGCAATTCCTCCTGTAGATAAAGCGGTAAAAATCCCTATCCAACTTTGTTTGTCCCCTAAATGAATATCAATATTATTAAAATTTGGTGCTACATGAATAAGAGCAATAATAGCAATAGTAGGTAGGGCAAATTTAACAATACTTGCGTATTTATTACATTCCGCAAGCATTTTAATACCATAGGAATTAAGTACCACTACAAAAAACATAATAGCAATAGCCACTACATAACCATAACCCGATAAGGTGAGGGTACTGGTATCTTGTATGGTTAAGGAAGGAAAGAAATGACTGGAATATTGCAAAATAGCTTGGATTTCAATAGGAGTCATCACTACATAAGAAAGCCATGAAGTCCACGCAAAAAGAAAGCCCACCTCTTGCCCATGCGTAAAAGTAGGGTAATTAGACATACCCCCAGAAACGGGGAACATGGTTCCTAATTCGCATAAAGGAAGGGCAATCAATAACATAAAGACAGCAGCAATAACCCAACTAATCAGTGCATTGCTACCAGCCATTTGCGCACTAATAAAAGGACTAAACAACCATCCTGAACCTATCATTCCACCTGCAGAGGCAATTAAAATATTCGTGGTTGAGATGTCCCGTTTTAGCATCTATTCCTCCTTTGATTAATCATTAGCCTCAACTAGGGCTATGTTAGAAAGTTCCAATTCAGCTAAATCCATTTCTACAGATTCAATTTTTTGGAAACGTGAAGTAATTTTTTTAGCCGAAGTATTCACTTCATTTACATCTTGATGGGCTAAATCAATATGCTTGGTTAACTTATCCATTCTTTTTTCAAAACGTTGGAAATCATCTGCTAAAGCATGTAAATGTTTTTGAATGATATGAACTTGTTTGCGCGTTGCATCATCTTTTAATACCGCTTTGGCGGTAGTTAAAACAGCCATCAAGGTGCTTGGAGAAACTAACCAGACCTTTAGCCTTTGTGATAAAGAAATTAATTCCGGGTAATTGGCATGTATTTCTGCAAAAATAGATTCAGCAGGAATAAACATCATTGCGCCATCGGTTGTTTCATTAGGAATGATGTATTTTTCTGAAATGTCTTTTATATGTTTTTGAATGTCTTGCTTAAACTGCTGTTGTAAGCCTTTGCGCTCCACAGACATTGCCTCAGTGTTAATTAGTTTTTGATAAGTTTCTAAAGGAAATTTAGCGTCAATCACTACATTTCCAGTGGGTTCTGGGAGAAATAAAATACAATCTGCTCTTTTTTGATTGCTTAAGGTATATTGCATCTGATAATGAGTACTAGGGATCATATTAGCTATTAAAGACGAGAGTTGAACCTCGCCAAATGCGCCACGTGCTCGTTTATCCACTAAAATATCTTGTAAGCTCACGACATGATGCGATAACTCAGTAATTTTCTTTTGCGCTTCATCGATAATGGTCAAACGTTTTACTACATCAATAAAAGTAGAGGAGGTTTTTTCAAAGCCTTCACTTAGCCTATGATTTACTTGTTGAGTAAGATTATGAAGGTGGTTACGAATTTCTTCAGTTAGAATTTGTAAATGAGAGGTTAATGAGCTGGCATGTTGTTGAAAGCTATGATTCATTTGCTCGCGTACATCGGTCATTTGTTTTTGTACAGTATCACCGATAAGTTGTTGTGTATGGAGCTGACCTTGGGCAATTTTTTCATTAACGCTATTTTGATTTTCTTGTAAACCTTTGTTCAAATCCATATGCATTTGGTGTAATTGCGTAGTGAGCGCAGTTTGTGTTTTTTCATAGAGACTTTCATTGAGTCCTTGATGTTGCTTGTTTTTCCTAAGGAGCAAAAAAAATAGAAAAATTTGCAAGACAATAGCGCCGGCTATGCCTTCCAAGGGGGTTAAAGAATATAAATTGAACATACATCATTCCATTAGTTGGCTTAACTTAATTGGCTTGTCGTAGTGATAAATCATTTTTAATTGACCATAATCCACTAAACGTAAGTAACCTAAATAAAGGCTATCGTCTGCTAATTGCTGAGAGTTGTCAAAGGTAAATTCTACAGAATGTATGCCAGGCTCCAGCCAAGTACCGGTTTGCGCTGTCTCTAGGGCATTAAACACGTCATTGTTCTTTTTAAATAAAATAGCTTGTAAGGAGTAGCGGCTCGCAGTAGCTACTTCAACAGTAGCACTAAAAGTTAAGGGCTTGGATGATGTTTTTTTTATCTGAACTAAGCTTGCTGAAGGGATAGAATAGGAAAAAGTAGTTTGACCGTTTCGTTTAATGGTCCCTTCATTCCCCTCAGTTTCTACATTGACTTTAACATACCAATGTTCTCCATTATCACTTAGTTCGGAATTAAGAACATAAGTGGCTTCAAATTGATTGGCTTTTAGCTCTTTTAAATCCATTGGAGTCATTTTGCCGGCAGGATCCACTAAAAGAGCTTCTATATCATCGGCATCATAGTCATGGTCATCATCATTCAGGGTGATTTTAACTTTTAGAGTATCGCCGTAATGATAATATAAAGAACTGGTTTCAACATCCAAATGAGTTATAGAAAATTTATCAAGTACATTAATCATATAGGTACTATTGTTTTGTTCTTTAGTGAGACTTTTCAGAATAAAGCGTCCTTTTCCTAATTCTGGTTTAATTTGGGCAATGGTTTCACTCTCTTTTGAAAAGTTACGTTCTAATGGTTCATCTTCACTGTATAAAGAAGAGGCTTCTTTTAAACTCATGGTTTTATTATTCGGCGTTTGCAAAGACAAAGCAGGACTGAAAGAAGTATTTATTGGACTCACTCGAATAACTGCTCCTGCAGCTAAAAATGATAAAGGGATGCCGGTTTGCAATTGTTGTCCTGTTATTTCTTGTCTGTAGCCGTAACTTTTTTGTTTATTGCTAACAATAAAGTTCAAGGGTTTATTAGCTATTGACCATTTATCCTGTAATAGCTCATGAGACAGGTCAACACAGCGATCACAGTTGTAGGCTTTTATTGTTTGAACAGGCAAAGGTAGGGCTTGGACTGAGGAAGAAATCAATATAAATGTCAAAGTTGCGTAGATTTTATTCATTGAGATACTCCTGTTTCATGAAGAGCACTAATAAGAATTTGGTCTAAACCAAAACAAGAGTGGCGACTTTGATTATGGCTTAAAGTCTTATGATCGGTCGTTTTCTCTTTGTCATAAAACCACAGTGAACCTGCTTCTAATTGTGAGCTGCAATTTAAAAAGCCATCAGCACAGTTATTCAAATACAGTTTGGTAAATTTCAAACCGCTGTTTAGTAAATAACCATTACAATAACTAGACGAGGAAAAAGGAGAGGCTGTTACATCAGTTCCCACAATGACCTTAAATGGGATAGGAAGAGAAGGACGATTGAAACTACCAAATAATAGCTCCTGATTATAAAGAAGCATATCCCCAACACGTTGTTGTTTAATAGCATCAGCCGATAAATACCCCAATAACCAAGCGACACTAGTTTGAAAAACTCCTCCATTAAGGACTTCATCTGCCAAAATGGTTCCTCCACTGGAAGGAGCAAGAGCAATAATTTGTTTTATTTTTTTACTTAAAGTGAAGTACTCTTTGTTATAAGTTGGATTCGAAATAATCCAACGCATAATATTTGCTCCATCTGAATGAGCATAAACAGTTAATGAATCAATTTTCTGCTCATCAATAAATTCAAGTAATTGAGTGGCGACGCATTGAGCCGCATCGTCATGCCACATGTACTGAGAAAAATCACAATGTACGACGTAATGATTATCTGGATTTTTTAAGGACTGTGCCAAGCGTTCAATAAACTCTGTTTTCCAATAGCCGCCATAAGCATCATCACGGTGATCTTTGGTTCCATGAATCAGAGCTATTCCAGTATTGGCATAGATTAAAGAAGAACATATAAAGAAAAAGAAAAAACTAATAATACGTTGAAGTTCCATTCCAGCGTACCTCATTCGCTGCGAGCCATGGAGAGCCGAAGGCGCGGGCGAGTAGTCCCTGGTAGCCTTAGGGCCGGATGTTTTTCCGCAGGGAAAATATAAGGCCATACGAAAAGGCGTCAGTCATTGGGGAGCGTAGATTTTGAGGCCCGAAGGGGG
>CANJQE010000167.1 GCA_947476305.1 Legionellaceae bacterium | reverse complement strand
TTAACACCATTAGTGATGATGCAATTAGTACTGTTGAGAATGAGTTAAATAATAGGCCAAGAAAGTGTTTAAACTATAAAAGTCCTATTGAAATTTTTAACACAAACTAGAGGCGGCAAAGTTGCGATAACTAGTTGGATCCGCCATAGCGCATCCAGGAGAAGATTGGCTAATAGGAACCTGTAAATGGCTCTGCAAACATCTCCTGACTCTGACTAAAATCAGTCTTGCTCCTTGGGTAGAAGGCTATCACTATGGCTATAAAAATGGATTTATTAATGGTTGGAAAAAAAGTTATCTATTATCGAAAAATGGGATAAAACAACTAATTGCAGGAAGTGTAGACTTTCTCCTTGCACTAACCTCGGTACCGCTCATCGAAGGCAGCGCCTTGTTAATTAATGTCCCCTTTCGTGGCCTCACCAATTTTGCTCGCAGTATTTTAGTTTATTTAAGAAATATAGGCGTTTTAGGAGAATTTTTTATCAGTTTTGCCACTCGTCCATCAAAAAATAATTTTGTTGCAGACTTTAACTTTTCAAAACTCTATGGTTTTAGTTCTCCTTTCGGGCATTTTTCTGATATCAGATTAAGTAATTGGGCTATTAATTTTCTTCGTCTTCTTTTTTTTCCTCTTTTACAAATAATGCTTAATATAGTGATTCTTCCACTTATTGACACACTATCATTGATGCTACGCGCCAGCCTTTCGATTATTAATCCCTTAACCCGTCTTGCTGCTTACGGTGTTGGCTTGCTCCTTAAAAATTTTGGTTTTATTTGGGACAACTCACTAGGCGTGCTATTTAAATCCTGTAATTATGGCTTAACCACTGCCTGTAATTGGCTAGAGATGCAAAGCAGCACTATGAAACAACAGCTATTGTCTGAAGTACATACTCAACGTCTTCAATTGTATTTGTGGGCTTTTCAGCAAGAAGATAAAGAACATCATAAGGTGTTAACTGATGAAGAGTATTACCTAGAACCACATCGTTATGAATTACTGTACCATTCGGACAGTTCTTGTTTATTAAATAAGTTATTAAAACCTCAATCCCTTACAAGGGAGGAAATTGACAACACACATTATCTCAGCTTATTTTCAAGCTTAAAGCGAGAAAAAGAAGTGGAAAACGAAGAGAATTTACTGCCCACAGCTAAATTTTAAAAGCAGATGCATTAAAATTGATGTAATATTGTTCAATATTATGTATAATTAGATTAATTGAGGCTATGAGGACTATATTTATGACTAAACCCCCAAACCACTCGCATACCGAGCCTCAAAGAGCATTACAAGACGAAGCATTAATTGAGATGCAAAGACGGTCTTCTGAAACTATGCAAATGCAAGCTCAGGATAAAGTAGAACTTGAAATGCAAAGGCAATCCACTCCAATTTTTGCGCCACCAAAAAGAGAGCTTACTAGCGAATTGGAACCAGTTACTCCAATAGCGGAATCCACGCATTCACAACTAATGACGCCTGAACTGTTTAAACCTTTAGAAAAATGGGCCGAAGATTTTTTTAATACTCCTGAACAAGGCGTAGTACGCCCAGGTTCTGAAGTATCCCCTGCAAACTATCTTAGCCATTTTGGCCTTAAAACTCCTGGAGCAGTTGCAAGATTTATACTCACTCCCGCAGGCCACACAGTAACTGAACAAATCGCAGAAAAAATAGCCGAGGATAGAGAGCTGCAAGAACAGAGACAAATGGAGAGACGGGAACACGATTTATTAGTGCATCGTATTAAAATGGCCATGCTTTTATGGTACTTAAGCAAGAAAGCTCATTCCTCTAAAAAAGTAAATGAATTAATTCTAGATCAAATTGAAAAAGCAGAAAAACGTTTACAGAAAGCAGCAGAACAAGCCAGTCACTCTCCTAAGGCTGATCTACAAGATCTTATTAAAGATTATGATAAGGCAATTAAAGCAGCTCAAGGACAACATCACGATCTAGAGGAAGAAGGTAAAGTTTTAGAAAAAGACCTAGCTTTATTGATGGAAGCAGGTGAGCAACTCAATAAAAAATACAGTACCTATGATAAAAGCTTAAATGAAATTTCTGCTAAAAACTTTCTTGCACCTGATGGAAGCATCGATGAAGCAGCCTTTAAGAGCCACCATGATGAGTTATCAGTTGAAATGCAAAAGTTACAGAAAGAACTTGATCAACTCATAGAAGAGGACCAGGATCCTTCAGCGAAACTGCAAGAACTTAATGCCCTAAATCTAAAATTTGCAACGATGCATGATACAAGATCTATAAGTGAGGGTAGAAAATATTCTCATCAAACTACTGTGGATGGTCAAGAAGCTCATTTTGTATTGGATAAAGACGACCTACTCATGTCATTAAATGATGATAATGAACTTGTTGCCTTAGATCCTCAAGATAAAAAGACGCACGAATTAGATAGTAGCAAATTGTTTTTCCAAAAAAGCGGTAATACTCTTGTTAAAGATAGCGATGGAAAAATGTATCTATTAAAAGCTGGACAAGACTTAGATACCATAAAGCAAAATCCTCAAATGAGTAAAAATGCACAAGACGCAGCGAAAGAGTCTTTTGGCCGTGTAAAACAAGAAATTATGACAGTAAAACATGTGATTGGACATCATAAAGGGATGGAAAAAGGTGCTAATGAGCAACTCGTTCAAAAAAAACAAGATTTACTTAGTGAGAATATAGCTGGAAAAGAGCTTGCTGCTAATCAAGTTAGGCTACTACAAGCGGTACAGGCTGATGCTAGAAATGCATTGAGACAAATACCTGCACCAAAACCAAGTCCAAATCAACAACCAGGACTAGGAGCAGCACCTCTAGTTATGACCCCGCTTCCTCCTACACCTAGGCCAACAGTTTCATCACATAACGCTAGTAGCCAAGTACCAACCGTTAGAGTCGTTATGCAATTATTTAAAGACTTATCAATGGAAAAACAAAGACAAGATTCCTTGACTCAATCTGGACCTAAACCCGGCTCGCCAAGACCAGGATCTCAAAGTGATCCAATGATGGAAAAATTAAAAAAAGGCATACCACTTACAGCTCAAGAAAGGCACACTAGAGACATGCGAAGTATAAGAGAGGATGTGGCTGATAGTAGAAAAGCACAGCTTGGACTTGAAACGAGAGCTGGAGCAGATAATGCCACCCCAGATACTTCCCCAAAGCCTAATCCTTTGAAAACAACTCCATATTAAAATTTGCTCTAAAAATCATTAAGATTAACCCAATCATCGGATTGAGGTTAGTCTTAATTTATTGATAAGTCGTCAATGATTCAATGGATTTATTACTTAAGATACTTGCCAACTAGACCTAAGTCTTCTAACATGGAACGATTAAGTTCTACTACCGGATATAATCTATGATCATCGATAAATTACTCAGCAATCAATCTATAATTGTTTCCTTAGATGTCGATAATCTTTTATTTGACCGATTGCAGCAAATTATTGAAGTGGGATTTTCCTTCATAGAAATTAACTCCACAGAAGAAAAGCTGTTAACACAAATTATTAAACAATTTCCCGATATAAAAATTGGTGCAGGCGGTATTATTAATACTGAGCAATTAGAACAATGTTATCAAGCCGGCGTTCATTTTGCTTCTAGTCCTGGTTTCTTAACTTCTATTGCACAAACAGCCAATATTTACTCAATGAATTATTTACCTGGCGTGGCCACTATTTCTGAAGCAATGGCAGCGATGAGTATTGGTTACAAGCAAGTACGCCCTTTTCCTGCTAATTTAGCTTTTTGTAATTTGCTTAATAAATGCTTACCTGAATTAAATTTATACCCCGCTGAAATTGAATGGGATGAAGCCGAGCATTTTCTTAACTTAGGCGCAGTGAGCGCTGTTAGCATTCATAATCCTAATAAAATGCAATTAACGGCTTTATCTTCAGGAATAATGGCTTAAATCGAGTCTTTACTCTTAAAAAAATTCGTGTCTAAGCACAATGCAAAATGTGTTCATCGGCTCGTCTGCGCTTATTTAATTTCAGATAGTCACAACATAACCCCATAAAACGAGCAGCCGTGACCTATACCCGTCATACTAGGATCTATTATTTTATAGAAATAATAGATCAATAAGATCAAATAATGACCTATACTTAAAATATTCTTGCAGATTCGTGTCGCTTTTACATCGGCCATTAGGATTTTATGTATAGAGCCTTTTTTATCTTACTAGGTCAAATTTTTTATGGACTTTCCATTATTTTTTTAATATTTTCTCCAACTTTAGGAACGGCACAACTATTAAATACTCCCAGTCTTTCCCAAGAATTTCCCACTGATCGCTTGATTATAAAATACAAACCTAATAAGACAATGCCATTTACTATGGCCTCGCAAATCAATCAAATTCAACGCTTAAATAGTGTGGCTGGAACACAGTTACGATATTTGCGGCCGAGTAGTGGAAATTCCCATGTATTAGCTTTACCTAAAAAAATGTCGCTAACAGAAGTGAGAGCGGTGGCCAAAAAACTAATGGCTTTACCTGAAGTAGAGTATGCTGAACCCGATAAAATTCTTTTTCCCTTATTGGTCCCTAATGATCCTCTCTACGTAACTCAATGGAGTTACTTTGACCCCATAGGAGGAATTAATCTTCCCTCCGCTTGGAATATTACTAGGGGCTTAAATACTACCATAGTGGCTGTAATTGACACAGGGATTACTGCTCATATTGATTTAGTCGGTAAAACGGTACCTGGTTATGATTTTATTACGGATCCTTTTAAGGCAAATGATGGTAATGGACGGGACAATGATCCTAGCGATCCAGGCGATTGGATCACCATTCAGGAAAATGCTGACTCTACGGGGGCATTTTACAATTGTCCGGTGGAAAATAGCTCCTGGCATGGTACCCACGTTTCTGGAACCATTGGCGCTTTAAGTAATAATAGGATAGGAGTATCGGGAGTTAACTGGAATGCCAAAATTCAACCCGTAAGGGTTCTAGGTAAATGTGGCGGTTACACTTCTGATATTGCAGATGGTATGTTATGGGCAGCAGGATTGCCTGTGGGTGTTCCTAATAACTCAACCCCCGCGAAGGTACTTAATTTGAGTTTAGGTGGATTTAGTCTCACCTGTGGGCCAACCCTGCAAAATGCTATTAATTTGGTCAATGCTCAAGGTGTTGTGGTGGTAGTTGCCGCAGGAAATAGTGATGCAGATGCTGCTAACTTCAGCCCAGCCAACTGTTCGGGAGTAATTTCAGTCGCTGCGACTAATAAATTTGGTGATAAAGCTTTTTACAGTAATTATGGTGCCTCGGTGACCATTGCAGCCCCAGGCGGCGACCAAACATCCGATAGTGGAATTTTGTCTACTCTTAATACGGGCACAGAAGGTCCAGATCAAGATAGCTACACTTATTATATAGGTACTAGCATGGCAACTCCGCATGTTAGCGGTATAATATCGCTAATGCTTGCAAAAAAACCCAGTCTTACTCCCATTCAGATTCGAAATATCCTTCAAAGCGCTGCGAGACCTTTTCCTGGTGCGAGTAGTTGTAATAGCGCCATCTGTGGTAGTGGCATTGCAGATGCAAATGCCAGCATCATTAAAGCTATAGACAGCAAAACACTTACTTTAACATCAACAGGAGCCTATGATGGTTGGATTCTGGAATCTAGTGAAAACAGTAGTATAGGAGGACAGTTTAATTCCAGTACTGCGGTTCTAATTTTAGGCGATGATCTACACAATAAACAGTATCGTTCCCTTCTATCCTTTAATACATCTACCTTGCCTGATAATGCGATTATAACCCAGGTTACATTAAAAATTAGGCATGCTGGAACTAGTGGAACTAACCCTTTTATAACCCACAGCACCCTTTTTGTTGATATTAAAAAACCAATCTTTGGAAAAAGTGTTGCTTTAGAGCTTACAGATTTTTCTGCAGCGCCAAATAAGCTAAATGCAGCGACTTTTAATAAAGTTCCGGTAGGCAATGTATATAGCGCTATTTTATCCACTAGTATTTTTGGTTATATCAATCGTACAGGAACTACTCAATTTCGTTTACGCTTTAACTTAGGTGACAACAATGATAAAGCAACCGATATTATAAAATTTTATAGTGGCAACTATACTACTTCTTCTTATCGTCCCCAATTAGTTATTCAATATTATGTCCCTTAAGTAAAAGAGTAGTAGCTTATTCATACAAACCACCATTTATTTGACTTATTAAATTATTATTAACCCTCGCTGCGAGCCATGGAGAGCCGAAGGCGCGGGCGAGTAGTCCCTGGTAGCCTTAGGGCCGGATGTTTTTCCGCAGGGAAAATATAAGGCCATACGAAAAGGCGTCAGTCATTGGGGAGCGTAGATTTTGAGGCCCGAAGGGGG
>CANJQE010000166.1 GCA_947476305.1 Legionellaceae bacterium | reverse complement strand
TGAATAGTATAGAAATCTCTGTTTTATTTAACCTCCCTTCTTTATACGTCGCAATTACGCGATCCCTCAAGTCCAAACTATATGCTTTCATAAATAAAACGTTAAAAAGCAATTATCATACAGGTAAATATACCGGTTTAGCTATAGTATTGTTAGTGGAGTATTAGTTGTAGGTGGGACACTCTTAAAAGTAGTTAGTGCTAATTTAAAAAAATGGAATGATTATCGTGGTGATAAAAAATCCCTAAAAGAAGCACACAATATTGATTATTTAGCGTCTCCTTCTAAAGCTGAATATGGATACAGTAGTGCCGAGGCGGCTTTACTTGCTTTAAGTCAGGCTTCACTTAGTGGGGCTGTAGTAGGTGGTGTTTTAAGTTTTTCTAGCCTTAATGATTTTAAAGAGAGTTTTACTTATCCTTCGTCTGGAGAAGAGAACACTGAGGGTCAGTATTATAAAGGGCCCGTCGCCACATCCCTTATCCCAGTAGAGTTGGATCTGAAACAAAATGTTACAGTGGATGTCCCCATTATAGATATCAAATTGTTGATTGAGCAAACTGCTAAAGCGAAGGCCGTGGCTAATGTGACTTATGGTGGTGGATTATTCTTTAAAGCAAACAATGAGAGTCATTTCCCTGTTGTTGCACCAGCAATAATTGCAGTAAGTGCGGATCAATTCAGTCGTTTTTTTAGAAGAAAAGCAATTAAGGCAAGAGATGACCGTATAGTTGAGGCGCGAGAACTGCGTTATGGGATTTTAGGTTAATAATGGACACTAGTTTACTTTATAAAATCGCAATTCGTGTGATACGTAAATATCAATCTTTGCTGGGTATTAGTACTTTAGGCGCACGCGCTATTGTTTTAAATCAAGCTGAAGAGATTCTCCTTGTTAAACATACTTATCAGCCTCATTGGTATATTCCGGGGGGAGGAGTAAAAAGAGGGGAATCAGTAAAAGCAGCATTATTGAGAGAGTTGCAAGAGGAAGTAGGCATTACCGTACTAGAGGAACCGCAATTATTAGGGGTTTATCATCATAACTATTTAGGGGTAAATGATTATCCTATTATCTATGTTATTGATAATTTTTCCCTTACTCCAGCTCGATCTCCTGAAATTGAGCAAATTGGATGGTTTGCCTATAATAGTTTACCTGAAATGACTAGTCCAGGAACGCGACGTAGACTTGATGAGTATTTTACCAAAAGTCTCGTGGCAGAAAAATGGTAAAGGAATTTAAAAGAGGTATTCTTCATTTAGGACATTCATAATAAGCACGGAATATAAGACAGCTCTAAAAGCCTGTATTGAGACAGGTTTTTAGAGCAGCATTGATTTTAGGCAAATCGATGAGAATGAGTATGTGAATCGTTATCTGAAATGCATGCATCAGCTAAGGCTGCAAAAGGATAGGTCACAAACATACTTGCAACAGCTAAAAGCATGGCTATTGAGGCAAGGGCAAAAGTGAAGGTAGCTAATACAGGAAGTATTGGAACTACAAAGGTTAAAAGGCCCGTGACAACTGATGCCGCAATTAGACTGGTGAACGGATCATTTCCATCTTTCTCACAACTTTTGGCTGTAGCGCTAAAGGTATTAATGTAAGGAGAAACAGCAAATTTAGTACATCCCCAAAAAAACGAACCGTAGCCCTGACTTAATGATAAAATTGATGACATCAAACTCTCCAAATTAGTTCTAACTTATTTATTCCAAAGAAGCCTTAATTAACAGGAGTTTCGGATAAGGATAATTATATAGATGTAGGTTGGGCCTTGGTCCATAGCCGTCAGGCTAAGAAGTTTTCTACAAAACACTCGTCGTTGCGAACGAAGTGAAGCAATCCAAACCTGGTTTATGTGATGCTCTTACTCAAAATGAGCACTATACCGACTGATAGAGCGTCTGGATTGCTTCGCCAAGGCTCGCAACGACGGCTTTAATTCCTAAACCTGAGTACAACATCTATTGGTATCAGTTCCTTATCCGAAACTCACGTTAATTAATGCAATGGGAACTATAATCCGGTGGATAGGATACTTCATTATTCTTAAAGTAATATTAACAATTATTCGCTTTTATTCTTCCGCCGAGAATGGTTTACGAAGAATGCTCTAGTAAGTCCTGAAGATTTAATCATATCCAATTTTTAGAAACAAACGGCACTTTCTAAAAAAAGTGCCGTACTTCTTACATTAGGGGCTGGATTCTTAGCGAAGAATCATGGTGATCAACGATAGAGGACGGAGCATAAAGACCATGGGCGTTTAATAATGAGGCATTCCCCATTCGTTCTAAATGACTCACTTGGGTGGCTGTTTGGGCTACGAGTTGTTCGTGTTCTGCTATTTGTTTTTTATATTGTTCTTTTAAAGCCGCTAATTCTTTTTCCGTAGTAGTAAAGCCATCAAAGATTTTTAAAAAATTGCCATCTTTATCTTTGATAAAGTCGTCAATTTTTTTAAGGAATGCTGCTTGTTGTTGTGGATCTTTGACTAGGTTCTCGGCCAACTCATTTACAGCAGTTTGTAAGGCCTCTAATGATTGCTCATATCGTGTTACTTCAGATTGAAACTGTTTTTGTAGTTCTGAAAGTTGATTGGTTTTTTCTTCTAAGTCTTTTTGATTTCTCTGATAATCAATTTTTACTTTATTTAAAGCAGTTTGAGTTTGATCTAAAAGAGTGGATTGCTCACCGACAGATTTTTTGAGTGCAGTACAAGCGTTTTCAAGCTCTATTTGAGTTTGACGTAATTTTTTTTCTGTTTCTCTCAGTTTTTCAACTTCTCCTGCTAGTGAAATATTACGTAGTTTTAAAGATTCTACATTGTCGCCAAATTTTTCATTTTCTTTGCTGAATATAGCAATTTGCGCTGATAACTCTTCACTAATTTGTTCCAGTGACTTCATTACTATATCTAATCCCTCAGCCAGGTTGGTTACCCCTGATTTAATATTTGTAGTACTGTATTTGGTGTGTGTGTAATGGTCGTCAAGGACTACGCTAGTTCCTATATAGGTTGCAAGAAAAAAAGCAGTAACGACAAAACAAACTATAAGTTGAGCAAGAATTCCAATAATCAGAGGAGGGGCTGTGAGGATCACTCCGGCCACAATTTTTTGCCATAAAGGTAAATTACCCCAATAATTAGCAGCTCGAGAGAGAATACTTGGATTTTGCACCATAGCGTCAATAAGGGTTTCTAAATCTTTTTGAATTTTGGTCAGTTGACTTTGTGAACCTTTAATTTTTTTTAAGCGTTCTAAGTCTTTTATTGGTGCAGTATTGCTTTCTTCTATTTCAGTACTTGGAAACGATACTTCTGTTGCTGATTCAGTTTGATTAGTCATGGTCACTCCTTTGGCCTAAAATCCTTTGCGAATATAATTTCTAATCTATTGATAATGGCTTCTAGCATATTGTTCCGCATATGTAGAAACAGTTATTGGACTAACTAAAGGTCATACTGACATTATTATGGTTAAACATCAACCAAGATCTATTCTATAGAATAAAATTAAAATGGTCATGTATTTTTTCTTAATAAAGAAAAGTTTATAGGGAGAAATGTTGAGTCTGTGGTTTATGCCCATGGAGTTATTGAAAAGGAATAAGCCACAATATTTTTTAATTTAATCCTCTACCATGATTTCAATTTCTTTCTCTGCAATTTTACTTTAGAACGTGCCATTTGGCTGTCAATGTACTTGGATTGCTGTGGCCGTTGTCGTTCATTCCGCACGTATCGATGAACGCCGAGGTGCCAAGCTCTTAGTGGCTCGTTTATCCTTATGGTTTCCCTGTATTTTAAAAATTTGGGCGGATGGCGGATACAGTGGAAGCCCTTTACGGGATTGGTTTCTATCTAAGTTTAATTGTATTTTTGAAATAGTTAAGCGGCCTCGTAAAAAATTTCAAATCGTTAAATGGCGCTGGATTGTAGAGCGCACTTTTGGATGGTTCAACTGACAGCGACGACTGAGTAAAGATTATGAATACTATGAAGAAAGTGCCGAAGCCAGCGCTTTTTCGGATAGCCTCTTAGTGAACCATTGAATAATAACTGTAGTGGCTTAAGGAGCAAAAAGCAATTTGGTTAAGATAACACGCTAATGATCTTAATGTGATCAGGTAAATCAAATTTTTACCTAATAAACGTCTAATCTTTTATCTTCGTAAGCGCTGACCCTTTATGCATGGCCATATGGTCTGTCTTATCACTTTCTATTAAATGCCCGCCTCATATCCCATAGCGTATTTGGCTTATTATTCATTAAAAAAATGGTTTGTTTATCTGCTATAAGGTAATCATTAACATCAATGAGATTGTCATAAACTGTTTTATCAGGGGGATTTATTAGTGGTATTTGTTTGAATATATCGCGTAAATTATCATAATTTGGACCATAAATTCGCCATGAATATTCCGTAGGCAAGGAGATACCATCTCTTAGTTTGATACCGCTTCTTGCCATACCACCAATGACATCGTTTCTGTCGTATACATGAATTTCATAATCGCTACGGGTGCGAATAAGTTCATGAGCAACAGTTAGACCAGCTATCCCCGCGCCTAAAATGACTACTTTTTTTTTCATTTTACATGGGTTTTATTTTTAGTCTCTACGGAAAATAAGTTCATTACGTTTTCCATAATGTCGAAGGATTGTTTGAAATAATCAAGTGTTTTATGTGCTTTATCAAAGGCAATGTTGACTTGCTTTTCTAATAATTTCTGGGGATTTTGAAGATTGTCCATCTGAATAGGCTGTAAATTAGTAAAGTCTTGGAAGGTTTTAATATTTAATAGAGCGAGTGTATGCAAAGGCTCTTGTATTTTATTACCCACTTTATTCCATTCGTCAAAGGGTAGTTTCATGCCATCAAAAGTCTTGTTCATGTTAATTTCCTTATTATGTTGTGACGTATAAAGCACATTAGTACTCTATTAAATTCAAGGGAGCGATGGTAATTATTTTATGTTGAACAAGCTTCCAGAGATATCAGGAGCAGAATATCTAATGGTATTAAAATAACCCTACTTGAGTAAAATATATCTAAACTTCGGACGCAATATGTAAACTAATACTATAATCTTATAATTAGAGAGCATATCCAAAGGATATTGGCATGAAAAAATTAGGAAAATCAAATACTTCGAAACAAAGACTTTCCAAAAAACAAAGCGCTTCGCATACGAACAATTCTTGTCTCGCAATGGATGTTATTGACGAATTAAATAAGGGTTCATTGGAGGATGCATTTTATACTTTTAATAAATTATTTCAAGCAAACCTCGGTAAGATAACGATGGGAATGAGCCCAGCTGTAATAGGAAGTGCTTATAGTGTGTGGTTGTTACAAACAACTCAATCGCCGGGACACTTATTTGCTCTAGCCTTTTATCCCTTTACACACGCCGGCGATTTTGGTACTCGACTAACAAGTGACTCTGATGTTACTGAAGAAAGTGACGTTCGTTTTCATAAAGATAGTTGGCAGGTAATGCCATGGAATTTATATGCGGAAAGCTTTCTTCATGTCGAAAGCTGGTGGCGCCAAGCTACTACAAAAGTTCCAGGATTATCCAGTCGTGCAGAACGTACGGTTACTTTTTGTACACGCCAGTTGCTTGATGCTTTATCGCCTTCGAATTTTGTTATGACTAACCCGGAACTTTTTAATGAGACAATTGAATCAGGTGGATTAAATTTAATACAAGGTACTCAAATCGCATTAAACCACATGCTGACAAGATTAGCTGGTTTGCCTCCTCCTGGTGCAGAAAAATTTATACCGGGGAAGAACGTTGCGATTACTCCAGGAAAAATAGTATTTATAAATCACCTGATTGAGTTAATTCAATATGAACCGCAAACAAAAACCGTTTATAAAGAACCAGTACTCATAATATCAGCATGGATAATGAAATATTATATTCTTGATTTATCTCCAAATAACTCTCTAGTCAAATGGCTTGTTGCCCAAGGACATACGGTTTTTATCATTTCATGGCGTAATCCAGATAGTGAAGATCGTGACTTAGGTATGGATGATTATTATCGGCAAGGTGCAATAGCAGCCTTAGACGCCATATCCACCCTTGTGCCCAAAACAAAAATTCACTTGATGGGATATTGTCTTGGTGGAACTTTAGCGATGATAGTAGCGGCTGCAATGGCAAAAAACAGAGACACTCGACTCAAAACGCTTTCTATTTTGGCAGCAGAAGGAGATTTCTCAAGGGCTGGCGAACTTATGCTGTTTATCGCAGCGTGTCGCCTGTTTTTGAGAAACCTGCCGGGACATCCAAGTCCCCGGCAGGGACAAAAACAGGCGACAAGTATGCCTCCGGCGGCCCTGGCCGTCCTGGTCCCCCTTGATTTTGATCCCCCTTCGGGCCTCAAAATCTACGCT
>CANJQE010000165.1 GCA_947476305.1 Legionellaceae bacterium | reverse complement strand
TCAAATGTGGCTCGTTTCACACCAGTAAGACGGCGAAATTTTTCTTCGTCTAATCCCTGAATTTGCTCGTACTTCATTGTCGCTCCTTGTAATGGAGCCTTTTTACCAAAAAATCAGCTAAACCGCTAGTTTCGAAAGAAGTCTATTAAATCCATTTGCAGCATTTATCTCTCTGTTTTTTTGTATACTTCCAAATTGACCATATATGTGGTGAGTGAGCAAAACAGAGCCTTCTGCTACGGAACTACGTTTAGGCAGATAATCATTAAAAAATGTAGCAAAGACAATCTCTGGATAGGTTTCTGGTATTAAAAACAAGTCGGCCTCCAAAATTCATTTGTGGATTAAGAACCAACCTCAAACAGTAAATATGTGTAAAAATATAACAAGGTGAATGAGTATATATTTGCATTATAGTCTATCTATGAATGGCATGTTGCACTCATAAATTCTATCAAGAATAAATTGGGCTTTCTTAAATGTGGCGAGCAGCTGCCATAATTCTGTACTGTCCTAAGGAATGCAAGACGAGATAAAATGTTATCACGTACACAGGCTGAGTTCTCGCCAATTCCCTCTGTATCTACCCGCTTTTATAATTCTCGTTTAGTTGAAAATATAGTCAACATGATATACAATGATACAGGCCATGGATGTGGGAGTAATACATGAATAAAGATGAAGCTCAACGATTTTTAACTCAATTTGAAGAAAAATACGCGTTATGGAGCAAGGCCTATAATTTAGCTCATACAATGATCAATGCATTTAATAGAAATAGCAGGAACATTAAGGATGCTAATATTAGAACCTACTTAACAACAAATGGAAATGAGCTGTATACTAAGACATCAGCTGCCATACATTTTTTAAGAGTAGAGATAAAACACTTTCGGTCTGATGGCTACAACGACAGCGCCGCAAAGTGCGCTAAATATGTCACTGTTCTCGGAGAACGCTTCAAACATTATGATTCGCAATATCCAGAACTCTTTACGAATTATCTCAAAAGAGCTATAGCATCGTGTAATACTCATTTTACTCAAGTTGAGACTCGGGAGGAGATTCAAGAGCTAGAAAAATTTATTCAGAATCTTCCTAAAGAATTACTTTTGGAGGATTTATTACCAGCAGTACGAGAAGTCAAAGATAAGATTAGTGCTTACCAGCAAGTAGGTGATAAAGATAAACATATCCAACAGCTTAATACAAAATTAATCGATGAGCACTCCATTTTGAGCGAGCAAAGTAGAGTTTTAAAAGCTGAATTAGAACAAAATAAGAAGTTACTAAAAGAACAAGAAGCGCAAAAAAAATCTTAGAACAAAGCTTGTCTACCTTAAAGATAGAAGAATCAGGTTTAAAAGCTGCAGTTCTACAATTAGATGCTGATCATGCTCAATTGCAAAGGAAAAAAGTGACATTGCAGGAAGAAATTAGAGGCTTGCAGCCGGGGGTTGATTTAGCTAGAGAGCATAAAGCAAAAGGATTCGAACAGGGGCAAATAGCCTTTATATTAGATCAGTTTGCTAACGACATAAAAAGTGTAGATAGTAAAAAACACGGAAAAGCTAAAGAAGTCGCTGAGATATTACATAAAACACTCCATGAACACGCTCAAAACTACTATAGAGATCAAAATAAAGAAGTTTTTATAGAAAATTGTCGAGCATCAATAGATCAAGTTACACCAGAGCTTAATGATCTCGGATGGGGAAGAAAATTACAAAACCTACTTATCGCCCTTTGGAACGTAATCATGCCTCAATCATCACAAAGCAATTTCTTTAAAACGAAGTTAACTGAAAAAGCAGAGAAAGTCTCTGTCGATATAGAAAATGTTAAAAAAATAAATCCACAATAATCGTTTAGATTAAGGAAATGCAATTTGGAGGGCTAAAGTCCGTGATTAAATGGAGCGCACGGAAGGGGGCTCATCAATCACGGGAATTATTCTTGAAGCTTAGGTAATTAGATTGTTCTAAACTACAATTACTTAATGCACTAAGGCTCTATTCCAAAATGTATATTGAATCAAACAATTTAGTTTTTTCCCCATCAGACCTAACCCAGTTTATGGATAGTCCATTTGCTTCTTGGATGGAACATCTGGCATTAATAAAGCCTGATGAATTACCAATAGCAGATGAAAATGATGAGTTGATGGATGTACTGCAGGGTATGGGAAATCAACATGAGCTAACTGTATTGGATTCTTTTAAGGAAAGAGGTTTATCTGTTGCAAAGCTATCCAAGCAAACTAATCCCCTAGAAGCAACGTTCACTGCTATGCAAAATGGCATTGATATTATTTATCAGGCTAATTTGGAGTTACTCCCCTTTCGTGGTTATGCAGATTTTCTGGTGAAAGTTGAAGGGCAAAGTATCTTTGGTGATTATCATTATGAAGTATGGGACAGCAAACTTGCTAAAACGGTTAAGCCCTATTTTCTGATTCAATTATGTAGTTATGCAGAAATGCTTGAGGCTATTCAGGGAAGACGACCTGAATACATTACTGTGATACTGGGTAACCAGGAGCATAAGCGTTTTAGGACAGCCGACTATTACTATTTTTATCAAAAATTGAAATACCATTTTTTAACAACTCATCAACAGTTCCGGCCCACAAATTGCCCCGATCCTTCTACATCTAAAAATTGGGGAAGATGGAGCAAGTACGCGGAAGAACTCTTAAAAAAAGTAGATCACTTAGTACAGGTTGCCACGATAACGACAAGCCAAATTAAGAAATTAAACCAGGCGGGTATTATTAGTATGACTGTTTTGGCTAACTCTGACTGTAAAATGGTGAAGGGTATAAAGCCTGAGGTTTTTGAGCGATTGAAAGCTCAGGCTAAGATTCAAAAGGAAAGTGCTGGTAAAGATGTCCCCTTGTATCAATTAATTCCCCATGAACTTGGAAAGAAATTGGGCTTGGCATTGCTGCCGCCCTCATCACCACGCGATATCTTTTTTGATATTGAAGGTTTTCCTCTTGAAGAGGGTGGATTGGAGTATCTTTGGGGGGCGTCCTATTTTGATGAACAAAATGAGCGTCAATACAAAGATTTTTGGGCGCATAATCATGAGCAAGAAAAAGAGAGTTTTAAGGCGTTTATAGACTGGGCCTATCAACGATGGCAAGACGATCCTGCAATGCATATTTATCATTATGCCAGTTACGAGATATCTGCGTGCCGAAAATTAATGGGTAGGTATGGTGTTTGTGAGTATGAAGTGGATCAGTTGCTTCGCAATGAAGTTTTTGTGGATTTATATAAGGTTGTTAAAGGCGCATTATTAATTGGTGAACCACGTTATTCCATTAAAAATGTGGAGCATTTGTATCGTGGTAAACGAGATACCGAAGTGGGATCTGGGGGCGACTCTGTGGTTGTCTACGAGCGTTGGCGGGAAAATCCAGATGGTGATATTTGGAGCACATCAAAAATACTAAAGAATATCCGTGCTTATAATATTGATGATTGTAATTCTACCCAAGAACTTGCTGTCTGGTTAAGAAAACAGCAAAAGGAACAAGGGATTAGTTATCTTGGTAAAACAGAAGTTACTGAACCTGAAGTTAAAGAGGAGCTCGGTGAGCGTATTAAATTACGAGATAGAGTACTTGCTAAAGCGGAGCAGTTTAAAAATGAGGGCAATGAACTTTTAGCTAAAATAAATTTTGTTTTTGCCTGGTCTATTGAATTTCATAGGCGTGAAGCAAAACCTGTTTTTTGGCGTCTATTTGATCGTTTGGGTTTAAGTGATGAAGAGTTAATTGACGATATTGATTGTTTAGCCTACTGCCAGCGAACAAGTAAGCCTTCCTATAAACCTTCACCTAAAGCGCGTAATTTAATATATGAATATTGTTTTGATCCAGATCAAGAATTTAAGGGCGGTGCAAAAGAGTATTTTATTTTAGGTAAAGAAACTGAAGATGGGAAAAATATTAAGGCTACTTACTATGAACAAGACAGCGATTTGGAACAGGGAATTATTGCCTTACAAATAAAAAATGAACCAGATGGCCCAGTTAGTTTGATTCCTTATGAATTTGTAAACCCTGATCCAATTCCTGAAGCGGTGGCGAAGCAAGCAGAAGCTTTTGAAAAGGGAATGCTAGGCGACACAGCTATCTTGGATTTTCTTGCTCGCTCTATTCCAAGAATTAATAAACACAGCGCTGGACAATCGATAGCCCCCAGCCATGATCCAAAGCTGCGCTTACAAGAAATTATCAACTCAGTTATTAATTTGAATAATAGTTACTTAGCTATTCAAGGACCACCGGGTGCGGGTAAGACCTATACAGGGAAACATTTGATTGCTGAACTGGTTAAAAGAGGTAAAAAAATAGGGATCTCTTCTAATAGTCACAAAGCAATTAATAATTTGTTGATTAGTACTGCCGAGTATTGCCAAAAAGAAGAGATAAAAGGGCATTTTGCATGTACTAAAAATACTGATGCAGCAATTGATGAACTAAATATAAAGGTTTTGGATAATAAAAGTATTATTGATTATGTGCAAGCTGGGTGTGTGATAGGTACAACAGCATGGGGCTTTGCCAGAAGTGAACTTGAAAATGCTTTTGATTATCTGTTCATTGATGAAGCAGGGCAGCTTAGTGTAGCCAATCTGATTGCTATGAGTAGAGCGACTCGTAATATCATATTAATGGGCGATCAGATGCAACTGGGGCAACCTTCTCAAGGCAGTCATCCCGAAGATAGTGGCTTGTCTATTCTTGATTATTTATTGCATGCAACACCAACTATCCCAGATTTTATGGGGGTTTTTCTTGGCACCACTTATCGCATGCATTCTGCAGTGAATCAATTTATCAGCGAAGCTATTTATGAAGGTAAGTTAGAAACGGTCTCTGAAAATGATCATCAATACATTAGTGTTCCTTCTGGTTATCAAGGACTGTTAAACAAAGAGGCTGGAATCATTGCAATACCAGTGATGCATGAAGGCAACACTCAAGCAAGTGATGAAGAAGTAGAGCAAATAGTTGCTTTAGCAAAAGAACTATTGGGACGTACCTTTAGTGCTAAAGATGGGAAAAAACGACTTATAAGCTGGGAGGATATACTTTTTGTTGCCCCCTATAATCATCAGGTCAATAAGTTAAAAGCAGCTCTTGGTGAGCCGGCCAAAGTAGGGAGTGTAGATAAATTTCAAGGGCAAGAAGCCCCAATTGTCTTCTTAAGTATGTGCGCAAGTAGCGCCAATGAATCGCCACGTGGAATGAATTTTTTGTTTGACAAAAACCGTATTAATGTTGCCATCTCAAGAGCGCAATGTATGGCAATTGTTATTTATTCCCCTGCTTTGCTTGATACAGTACCAACTAATATCGAACAAATTGCAATGATGAATATATTTTGTCAATTGATTGAAAATAAATACTCTCCGCGTTAATTCGCGGCGTTCGCTTCTTTCTTCATGAGCAATAGAAATATTATCAATAGAAATTGACCTCAATTAATGGTAAATAGAAATAATATTATTTTAAAAGATTTATAATGACTAAAAATAGAACTGCCATTGTTAGGGGCGCGACTTTAAATGACGCTGAGGCTATTGCTCAAGCGCATCTTTGCTCGTGGCAAGAAATGTATAAAGAATTTATACCTGAATCTATTTTGCAAAATTTATCTATAAAAGAAAGAACGCAACAATGGAATGACCTAATAAACCAAGGAGTGAACATATTAGTTAGTGAAATAGATGATAAAATCATCGGATTCGCAAGTATATGTGCTTTTCGGGATGCTGAAAAAAATCAATTAACTGGGGAAATAAGCGCTATTTATTTGCATCCTAAGTATTGGCGTCAAGGCTTGGGTTCTCAATTATGTTTAGCCGCCTTAGCTGAACTCGCAGCTATAAAATATAAAGTGGTATATCTTTGGGTACTATCTGATAACACTCAAGCGCGAAGCTTTTATGAATCCTTGGGTTTTGAAGTCACAGGCTCAACTAAAATGGAAGAATTTTATGAGGGAGGGGCTCTTTTAGAGGAGGTTCTTTATAAAAAGCTAATTTAGCCGCCAAATCTATTACAAAGAGTAGAAGTTATACCATTCAACATTTAATCTGATGATTTAACTCTTCGATTTTGTCTAGAACTTTTAAAAAATTTTCTCCAAATGGAGTTACAAAATACTCTACTCTAGGAGGGATTTCATTAAAAGTTTTCCTGCTGAGGATCCCGAATTCAATGTTCTTTCTTAGGCATTGATTTAAAACTTTTGTTGAAAGCCCTTCAACACTCGCTGCGAGCCATGGAGAGCCGAAGGCGCGGGCGAGTAGTCCCTGGTAGCCTTAGGGCCGGATGTTTTTCCGCAGGGAAAATATAAGGCCATACGAAAAGGCGTCAGTCATTGGGGAGCGTAGATTTTGAGGCCCGAAGGGGGAT
>CANJQE010000164.1 GCA_947476305.1 Legionellaceae bacterium | reverse complement strand
TATGCCTCCGGCGGCCCTGGCCGTCCTGGTCCCCCTTGATTTTGATCCCCCTTCGGGCCTCAAAATCTACGCTCCCCAATGACTGACGCCTTTTCGTATGGCCTTATATTTTCCCTGCGGAAAAACATCCGGCCCTAAGGCTACCAGGGTCTACTCGCCCGCGCCTTCGGCTCTCCATGGCTCGCAGCGAAGGGTTCCTGCAAAAACGGTAGTGCTAGTAATTCCTAATAAAAGACTAACAGCGGTAATAAAATGATTTATTGTTCGTATGAAATCAAGCATGTGCCTTAAAATCCTTTCAATTTACATCCAGGCCAACACTGTACTATAGTTTGAAATAGTTATTCAATGCTCAAAAATAGATTTTCTACGAAGGTTATTTGGTAAGAAAATGGCCTAATTATTTGCTGAGACCCTACAAAATTGATACTATTTGCAAAGACACATGCTCCTATCAAGGCATAAGAATGACGAATATTAAGACTTGTACGATAAAAGTATTGAATAAATCCTATCAAATTAAATGTCCAGAAAGTGAAGAAACAAATCTTCTTTTAGCTGCAGCAAAACTTAATGAAAAAATAACAAATCATAAAAGTAAATTTAAGTACTTAGATAATGTTCAGACCCTTCTTCTTGCGGCACTAGATATCGGACATGAATTGATTATTTGTAAAAATGAACAAGAACAACAACGTCATCAAGTGAATCAATTTATTAGTTCCTTAGAGAGCAAAATAAATAAAACTGTGGGTGGCGAGGTGTATAGTATTCCAGCGACGGATTAATTCAGTAAACAAGTTCACGAGATAAACAATTAAGCGAACTAAAGGGAGATTTATGAGACGGCAATGGTACCTAGGATTTGGAGTAGTTCTGCTTGTTTTTTTAGCCATATTTATGATGCTCCGCGACCTAAAATGGTTTTTCCTCTTTTGTACACCGATTATTGTGATATGGGCTTATGATTTGCTGCAAACAAAACATACTCTATTACGTAATTTTCCTGTTTTAGGTCATGTCCGTTATTTTTTAGAATTTCTCCGCCCTGAAATCCAACAATATTTCATTGCTACTGATGAAAGTGAATTACCCTTTAACCGAGAAAGTCGTTCCCTTGTATATCAACGCTCCAAAAACGTACGTGATACCATTCCTTTTGGTACAGAACGAGATATTTCAAGTGTCGGATATACCTGGGCCTTACATTCATTAACGCCCAAACATGCGTCTGAAGTTGAAAAAAGAATTTGGGTTGGCGGCCCAGATTGTAGCAAACCTTATAATGCATCTTTATTAAATATTTCCGCTATGAGTTTTGGTGCTTTATCCGCTAAAGCAATTATGGCCATGAACAAAGGCGCGCAAATTGGCGGGTTTGCTCATAATACGGGCGAGGGTGGTTTAAGTCCTTATCATTTACAAGGCGGCGACATTATTTTTCAAATAGGAACCGCTTATTTTGGCTGTCGTGATAATGAGGGGCGTTTTAGCGAAGATGAATTTAAAGTAGAGGCACTGCGTGAAGAAGTAAAAATGATAGAGCTCAAATTATCGCAAGGCGCTAAACCCTCGCATGGTGGTATTTTACCAGCAGCCAAATTAACAGAAGAAATAGCCCACGTACGTAAAGTGCCTATGGGTAAAGATGTCCTATCCCCTATCGCCCATGCGACCTTCGATACGCCAATAGGCTTATTAGAATTTATCAAGAAATTACGCGATCTTTCCGGGGGGAAACCCACTGGCTTTAAATTGTGCTTGGGACGTCGCGATGAGTTTTTATCCATTTGCAAGGCTATGGTTAAAAACAATATTTTACCTGATTTCATCACCGTTGATGGTGCAGAAGGCGGTACGGGTGCTGCACCGGTTGAATACAGTAATTTCATCGGCACCCCCTTAGAAGATGGACTAATATTTGTTCACAATGCCTTAGTAGGCATTAATGTGCGCGATAAAATACGGATCATTTGCAGTGGTAAAATTACCAATGGTTTTGACATGCTCTATAATATTGCCTTGGGCGCTGATATGTGTAATTCAGCCCGAGGAATGATGATGGCAACTGGTTGTATACAAAGCAAACAATGTAATGCTAATACCTGCCCCACGGGGATAACAACCCAAGATAAACGTCTCCAATACGGCTTAGTGATTGATGAGAAAAAACAGAATGTCGCCAATTTTCATAAAAATACGATGAAAAGTTTCCAAGAAATGGTCGGTGCATTAGGGCTTGATGATCCTAGTGATTTAAAGCCTTTTCATATTATGAGAAGAGTAGCGATCAATGAAGTAAAACCTTTTAATAAAATTTATGACTATCTTGAGCCCGGACAATTATTAACCGGCGACATTCCAGAAAGCTATGCGCAAGATTGGAGTTATGCCAATGCCGATCAGTTTCCAAAATAAAGATGGTGGTATTTAAAAATATAGTGCTATAATTTAATTAACCCGATGGCGAGTGATTTTCGAACCAATACTCACTGCCAGGAGAGCACCCTGTAATTGGCGTTGCGCAAGCCCATCTTGAATGGGAAGCCTGAACCAATTCACCCGCTCCCCACTTGAACCTCAGGGTTCAAAATCGATGACTATCGGGTTATCTTTTCAATAGTTGTTCTTTTAATAACAGATACTCATCCCTTACTTTTGCCGCCAATTCAAATTCCATATTTTTAGCATGCTGATACATTTGTTTTTCTAGGAGGTTAATTTGCTTGGTTAATTCTTGCGGCGTCCAATGCTGATAGATGGGCGTTTTTTCTGCTATTTTGAATTTTTGTTTCCCAAAATAAGATCCTTCCATAATATCGTTTATCGATTTCTTAATCCCTTTAGGCGTAATTCCATGTGCTTCATTAAAGGCTCTTTGTTTATCACGTCGTCTGTCTGTTTCATCCAAAGCTCTTTGCATGGAGCCTGTAATCCGGTCTGCATATAAAATAGCTCGCCCTTTTATATTACGAGCGGCCCGACCAATAGTCTGAATTAAGGCGCGTTCAGAACGTAAAAATCCTTCTTTATCAGCATCTAAAATGGCCACTAAAGAAACTTCGGGCATATCCAGGCCTTCTCTTAATAAGTTAATACCTACTAAGACATCAAATACACCCAAACGCAAATCTCTAATAATTTCCATGCGCTCTATTGTATCCACATCGGAATGTAAATAACGCACTTTAACACCATGCTCAGTGAGATAATCACTTAGATCTTCTGCCATACGCTTCGTTAAGGTCGTTACTAAAATACGTCCTTCATCTTTAATGACCCGATGAATTTCCGATAAGAGATCATCCACTTGGGTGCGTACTGGTCTTATCTCCACTTCCGGATCAACTAAACCAGTAGGTCTGACTACTTGCTCTGCCACATTATCAGCATGCGTTTGCTCATAAGGTCCAGGTGTAGCAGAGATATAAATTGTTTGTGGGGAACGCTCTTCGAATTCCTCAAAACGCAAAGGTCTATTATCTAAAGCGGAAGGAAGGCGAAACCCGTAATGAACCAAGGTTTCCTTCCGGGAGCGATCACCTTTATACATTCCACCGATTTGAGGGATGGTCACATGCGACTCATCAACAATTAATAAAGCCTCTGGCGGCAAATAATCAAATAGGGTTGGCGGTGACTCGCCTTGATTACGCCTGGACAAATAGCGCGAATAATTCTCTATTCCTGAGCAATAACCTAACTCCAACATCATTTCAATATCAAAATAAGTGCGCTGTTCTAACCTTTGTGCTTCTACTAATTTATTTTGTTGCTTAAATTCAATAAGCCGTTCTTGCAATTCTTCTTTGACTAAATCGATTGTTTCTAAAATACGCTCACGCGGGGTTACATAATGCGTTTTAGGAAATACCGTAACGCGAGGTAGGCGCTGTAAAATTTCTCCTGTTAAAGGATCAAAACGAGCTATATTTTCGATTTCATCATCAAAAAGCTCGATCCGGATTGCATCCCTCTCAGAGTCTGCGGGAAAAATATCAATCACATCACCATGCACTCTAAATTGACCGCGCTCTAGGGTCATAGTACTGCGTTTGTATTGCATTTCAGCAAGACGGGTTAAAATTTTACGTTGACCGGAGTGTTCTCCACGAGAAAGATGTAATACCATACGAAGATAGGAATCAGGATCGCCTAAACCATAAATGGCAGAAACAGTAGCTACAATAATCGCATCTTTGCGCTCTATAAGTGCTTTGGTAGCGGATAAACGCATCTGTTCGATATGCTCATTAATAGACGAATCTTTTTCAATAAAGGTATCGGATGAGGGAACATAAGCTTCGGGCTGATAATAATCGTAATAAGAAACAAAATATTCGACTGCATTATCAGGAAAAAAAGCTTTAAATTCACCATAAAGCTGTGCGGCAAGAGTCTTATTAGGGGCCATAATTAAAGTCGGCCTTTTCATCTCTTGAATGACATGAGCAATAGTGAAGGTTTTACCTGAGCCTGTAACACCAAGTAAGGTCTGTTTGGCTAAACCAGAGTTTAAGCCATCCAATAAGGAAGCAATAGCAGTGGGTTGATCCCCAGCAGGCTCAAAATTAGAATAGATTTTAAACATATTTTTCATGCCCTATATTATAGGCCAAATCACAGGAGTTAATAGATGGATATCGCCTTAGCGAAGCGTATAGAAAAAATAAAACCCTCTCCCACTCTAGCAGTGGCCGCAAAAGCAACACAAATGCGCGCGCAAGGACTAGATATCATCAATCTTGGTACTGGAGAACCTGATTTTGATACGCCTCAACATATAAAACTGGCAGCCATACAAGCAATTGAAAGTGGCTACACGAAGTATACTGCTGTCGATGGAATTCCTGAACTAAAAGAAGCCATAAAAAATAAATTTCATAAAGATAACGGCCTGAACTATGAATTAAATCAGATTTTAGTTTCTGTAGGCGGCAAACAAAGTTGTTACAATTTATGCCAAGCTTTACTCAATCCTGGCGATGAGGTAATTATTCCTGCTCCATACTGGGTATCCTATCCCGATATGGTTTTATTAGCAGAAGGTACTCCTGTTATTATTTCTACTACGCCCGCGCAACGTTATAAAATTACGGCCCAACAATTAGAACAGGCCATTACCCCGAACACTAAAATGATGTTCTTAAACAGCCCTTCCAATCCATCAGGAATAGCTTATACCTTTGATGAATTAAAAGCCTTAGGCGCTGTGCTCAAAAAACATCCCAATATTCTTATTGCTACTGATGATATGTATGAACATATTCTCTGGAGCCAGCCCTTTTGTAATATTCTTAATGCCTGTCCCGAACTCTATGCACAAACCATCGTCTTAAATGGCGTTTCAAAAGCCTATGCCATGACCGGTTGGCGTATCGGCTATGCTGCAGGACCCGCGCCTTTAATTAATGCAATGAAAACCATCCAATCGCAATCCACTTCAAATCCTTGCTCTATTGCGCAAAGAGCGGCAGTGGCTGCATTAACTGGTAGCCATGAAAGTGTTCAGGAGATGGTTAGCGCCTTTCATCAAAGACATGATTATGTAGCGGATCGTCTATTAAGTATTCCCGGTATCGAAGTCATTCCAGCAGACGGGACTTTTTATATTTTCCCCAATGTACAAGCCTTTATTGATAAACGCGCCTACGCCAATGACGTGGAATTTGCCGAAAAATTATTACAAGCGGTTGGACTAGCTTTAGTTCCTGGCTCAGCCTTTGGCAACGAAGGCTGTATTCGTCTTTCCTTTGCAACAGGAATAGACACCTTAAAGGATGCTTTGAACCGGTTACAGCGTTTTTGTAATTAATTAAAAAATTATTTGAAAATATACTTGACCATAAACCGGAATCGTTTTAAGATTCCGGCCTATTCCCCGGTAGCTCAGTCGGTAGAGCGGATGACTGTTAATCATTAGGTCGGCGGTTCGAGCCCGTTCCGGGGAGCCATATACAGTATGACTTCTAGTAAAACTCAAATTTTATCACGACCTTTCGGGATACACATTCAACATATTCTGTAACTTAAAATGCATATTTAGCTTTATTCCTTCAAATTGAACTATGCCAATTTTAGTATGAACATTTCATGAATGTACTAAAATGTAATCAGCAAGCGTAGCCCATATTAACGAAGTGTATACGGACTACATTTGATATCTCTTTCTTTTCAGATAGGATTGAGCTGTGTACTATGAGGAATGTTAATAACTAAACTGACTCAAAATGAACTACAAATGTCCACCGCCACTCAAACCAGGTGATACTATAGGCTTAGTTACCCCATCAAGTCCTATGGCAGCGTGTCGCCTGTTTTTGAGAAACCTGCCGGGACATCCAAGTCCCCGGCAGGGACAAAAACAGGCGACAAGTATGCCTCCGGCGGCCCTGGCCGTCCTGGTCCCCCTTGATTTTGATCCCCCTTCGGGCCTCAAAATCTACG
>CANJQE010000163.1 GCA_947476305.1 Legionellaceae bacterium | reverse complement strand
TTTTAACACCATTAGTGATGATGCAATTAGTACTGTTGAGAATGAGTTAAATAATAGGCCAAGAAAGTGTTTAAACTATAAAAGTCCTATTGAAATTTTTAACACAAACTAGAGGCGGCAAAGTTGCGATAACTAGTTGGATCCGCCAAGGCTTTCCTACTTTTCTTACTAATACGTCATCGGTTAAACTGCCCTGAGCCCCAGTGAAAAAGCCACTTTGACTACGAGCATGTCCGCCTGGTTTTCTGGAATGACCTATCTCAACTGCTAATTGAAAATGTTCTCCTAAATCCACTATTTCTTGCCTAATCTTCTTTAAGAAGGGATCTATTTGAACAAGAAATTGTTCCAAATGAGGATCATTTTCTAATTGTTTGAAACCACGTGCTTGGATTAACAACTTGCTTGCTGCCGTATTAAATTGTTTTAATTTAGATAAATAAAAATCATCATTATCATGAACGGCATCTAAGGATTTTAACCATAATCCTAGGAATTGCTCAAAAAGTCTTTGAAAATCCTTACCGGCTACTATTTGTATCTCCATATCAAAGATTTGACGATTACAAGCTAATAAAAACTTAAAGTGACTGTTTAATTTATTAGGATCGATTCCCGGTTGTTTGAGAAACTTTTCAGATAAGTACAGTATCTGTTTTCTTTCATTAACATTCCGGGCTTCGGCAAAAGCTTGATAGAACAACTCTTGATAATCGTATTTTACATTAAGTAAATTATAGTAGTCATTTGAAAGAGGATGAAGGTGTTTATCTGCTGTATTTTGCCAAAGACTATCTAGAGCACACCAAGGACCTTGTGCATCAAAAAACTGTCGGTATTTTTCTATTTCAGATGAGCTCAATGCCTGTTTGGGATCTTTTAAACCTTTTAGTGTCAATTGTTCAATCTGTTCGATTAACCGAATATGTTGCTTAAAAAAACGAGGAATTAATCCACACTGTTCTTCACTATATGCATCAGCAAGATAGCCATTATAAATACCTAAAACAAGCGCTTCAAAGCGCGGATCTTTAACTGATAAAGCCATTAAAGCCTCTGCTACTTTGGGGGCTGAAGAAAACAACATATTGATTAAAAACTGTTTTACTCGAGACCTATCCACTTCGACTTCAGCTACTTTATAATTTAATAAAGGTGAGATAACAAGGGCATGATCTCGCTTTGCTTTACCGGCCGCAGGAAGAGTTAATCTTCGCCCCACCATGGACTGATGAGTAGCATCATCATTTTCAATCAAACTCACTACCGGAGGTATTGCATTCATTCTTGGCAAAGAAAGACCTATTAAATCTAAGGGTCCTGAAGCAAATAACGGCTCACCAAAAACGCCGCGCCGTTTTAAGGAGCCATTTTTGGCTTTATTATCTAATTTATCTGCCTCGTCATCATCATGATAACTTGTTTTTTGAGTTCCGTATAAAGGACCAAAACCCGCATTAAGAAAAGGAGCTACTTCCATACTACGCGTTGTAAACAAATTCCGTCGAGTCATTTCCACACCATTTAATATGGCGTGATCTCGTACATTAGCATCCATTCCTATAATGAAGGTATCAGAAGCCAAGGATTCAAGGGTTTGATAATCGCCTACAAGCCCTGGGTGTACTAAAGTCCACATAACAAGCCAATCTTTCAATCGTTGCGATACAGTATCTGAATCAAGATGAGCAGACATTACATCGACACGAAACTCTTGACCTAATTTATTTACTACCAAACGAAAAAGACTGCCGCATTTATTATTAGCAGAACCTTTACTAGGAATATTTTCTGCTGAGCCATGGCGACGTTGAATTTTCACATGAGGATGTTCCACATCGACAACTGCGGAAGTAATGGAAAGATGATGATGGTTACGATAAATAAATAAGGAGGTGATTCCTGTGTTAAAAGCTAAGGCTTTAGTTTTAGTAGACATAGCATAAGGAAGCTCTTTTTCCTGCTCAAGATCATCCATTTTGACAAAACCTACAACAAACTCTCGTTCTTCAGGTGGACAATTTGCTCCGTTGAGTTCCTTATCTAACTGCTGTTGTATTTTTAAAAATTTAGCTTCTTGAACATTAATAACCATTAAGTCAGCTTGGTTGTCTTTCATTAAATCAGTTAGCTCTTTACAGGCGGGATCATCGAGACTGTGGTTGCCCATATTCCCAGTAACCGCAATAACATTTAAAAAATCTGGTGCATACTGAGACCCCTGAGCTGCTAATCCTTTTTGCATTTGCACAGGACTTGAAGTAGCTGTTCCAGTAATAATAGAAGTGACTCGCGGCCGTGGGTAAGGTAAAGCCACATTTCTTTTTGGAGAATCTAAATCGGGACTGTCTAAGTCGGAAACTTCTAATTTAGTAAACATATAGGGCCTTAATAATCAAAATAATGGCTTAAGATTGGGTTTTTATTCATTATTGAACGGGATTATAAGATTAATAGCTACATGTTTTAAAGTTACTATAAAATATAAGCTCATTCTTGTTTCTTACTGCTAGTGAAGATCTATCGCTTCATAGGATGCAATCGAACAAAAATAGAACAACGAGTTATATATACAATCAATTAAATCAACAGTAAACAATATAATTGTTAATTATATCTTTTATTTTCGCAAAAAATTGATTATAATTTGCACTCTTTACTCATATTGGAGATGGCTGTGTCCGGATTTTTCTCAAAAAGAACCTTTAAAGATCACAAAAAACCTGACTCTAAGAAAAATTTTTTTCAAAACTACGATGACCATCTAAACTCTCTCTCCCAAGAATTAGCTAAAACCTTCCCTATCGCTGATTTTTCTCAACTTCATTCAATAGCAATTGATCATCCAAATGCCTTATTAAATAAAGTATGCAATGAAACGTTAAAACATTTATACCTGTTTGATGCACTTCGAGACGGCTATGATTATTGTGATGAAGTGGTAGGTGCTACAGCTATTCCTGCTTTGGCAGTTCTAGCCTCTGTTGGATTAGCAGCCGCAGCTCTTTGGGAAGGAATACAAGCCTTAGCGATAAAGATGGGACTGAAAAAACGCGACCACCATAATCATTTAGAGGCTGCTGCCGCTAATATTCTCTTAGCAGGTACTGCTTTTGTTTTAAGCATTGTTAGTTTTATGAAATCCGTTATCAGCTTATTTACTCGACCTTTAGTTACTTTAATAAATGGGTTTAAACCGCAGGACATCAATAGATTTAGTATTGATGATTCTATAGAAGACGATGTTGCCTCATTTTTACGCGCATAGACATTCAAATAAATAGCATTAACACTATCTAGAGTTAATGCTATCTCTTATCAATAGTCACTCTTAAAGAAATAAAATAATAAATTAGACAAAATTAATTATTAATATAACTGTATTTACTATATATGGTACTTTAGTCATTTATAAAAAGGCTATTTACAATAATAAAGAGCTCGTTGCATAATCCAAAGCCCCTAAATGGAAGGTATTTATGATTAATACATAAAAAGCCTTATGTGTGCTGCTTATAAAATAAGCGTGTAAGGAATTAACGTACAGGATAAATCTATGTTAAAGCAAAAAAATTTAACCAAAGAAAATAATAAAAAGCATATTATGGCGATTATAGGTGCTTCCTCAGGAAATCTAGTCGAATGGTTTGATTTTTATATTTATTCCTTTTGTGCTATTTACTTCGCTCCAGCATTTTTTCCTAGTAGTGATCCGACTACCCAATTACTCAATACCGCAGGAGTTTTTGCAGTAGGATTTTTCATGCGCCCTATTGGCGGATGGTTTTTTGGGCGCCTTGCTGATAAACAAGGGCGAAAAACTTCTATGATTACCTCTGTAATGATGATGTGCTTAGGTTCTTTAATGATTGCTTGTTTACCTACGTACCAATCTATTGGTACCGCGGCACCAGTCCTATTATTAATAGCGCGTCTCTTACAAGGTCTCTCAGTGGGCGGTGAATACGGTACCAGTGCAACCTATATGAGTGAAATAGCTCTTGAAGAACGTCGTGGTTTTTTTGCATCATTTCAGTATGTTACACTTATTGGAGGTCAATTATTAGCGGTACTTTCTCTAGTCATTCTCCAATCTACATTAAGCACTGAACAATTATACAGTTGGGGCTGGCGCATCCCATTTATATTGGGCGCTTTTGCAGCAATCATAGCTCTTTTTCTGCGCAAGTCATTAAAAGAAACGGCGTCAACTCATGCTTTAAAAAATAAAAATGCCGGAACTTTGCGTGCTTTAATGAAACATAAAGTAGCTTTTTTCACAGTCATTAGTTTCACTGCTGGTGGCTCACTCGTTTTTTATACTTATACAACCTATATGCAAAAATATTTAGTTAATACCGTAGGCTTAGAGGCTAAAACAGCAAGCTTTATTATGACTAGTGCCCTTTTTATTTTCATGCTGATCCAGCCTTTATTTGGCGCTTTATCCGATAAAATTGGCCGCCGTGTCTCAATGATTTGCTTTGGTGCACTTACTACAGTAAGTACTATACCCATTATGTATACTCTTGCTGAAGTTAATAATCCCTATGCTGCCTTTGTTTTAGTATTAACTGCCTTAATATTAATTAGTTTTTACACTTCTATTAGTGGTTTAATTAAAGCAGAATTTTTCCCAACCGAGATACGTGCTTTAGGTGTAGGACTATCTTATGCTTTAGGCAATGCAATTTTTGGTGGCTCAGCCGAATTTGTAGCCTTAAAATTTAAGTCTTTAGGTATGGAGTCCAATTTTTATTGGTATGTAACTATTTTATGTGGCTTTGTATTCTTAGTCGCGCTGTTCATGCGTGATCCAGATGCTAAAGGATTTTTAAGTGCTAAAGAAACATTAAAAAAGAATGCGGAAGATCAATATTCCAATGAAAAGAGCTATTGTGCTCCGTCTTGATAAAAGCGCTATATAAGACAGCCTTCAAGCTAAGGTTATGAAGGCTTGTCTATTTGTATTTTTTAAGATGTATCCGAATCTTGGAGGAAGCGTTCCGTTGACCGATTATGTAGCTTTTATAGCTGAACGATAAGCCTGTAAATTCATTAGTAATTCTGCCTCTGCATGAGATAAATGGCAGCTTTCTATAATCTCGTCTCTATTCCCGCCCATTTCTAGAATGTGAAGGGCATGTTGATATCCACCATCATTATCACGTTTATTTTCTAAATCTTGTAATTGAGTGTCCATGCTAATTAATTGGCTGTTAACCTCTCTTAATTGTCTGGCAAACACTAAGTCTGCATTAATCAAAATAGGGTGATCTTTGATAATATGCTCAATAGTTTTCTCTAAGGTTTGGCATTGCTCTTCTAGACGAAGGATTTGTTTACGCTGGTTTAATAGAAAATTTCCAATAAATAAAAAAATAATTACGTTAACACTCAATAGAATATTAATCATTCAGGTTCCTTTTTAGAAGAGTCATTATTTTGCGGTGCTTGTGTTGATTTTACATTGTCTCCAGTATCTATAAAAGTACTGTGTATTTGATCGACTTGAGGGTTAAACATACGGGTAACGGTTCGGTCTTTTACTATGATAATATTTACTCGCCTATTTTCACCCCTGCCTTCATCCGTTGAATTGTCAGCTATAGGATATTGTTCACCATAACCAGTTACTAAAATTCGATCCGAACTTACACCAAAACTATTCAAAGCACGGCCAACACTAGCTGCTCTAGCAGCTGAAAGTTCCCAATTAGAGGGATATTGAGGGGTTTCTATAGGAATATTATCGGTATATCCTTCGACTACAATTGTATAAGGTAAATCTTTAATTTTTCCGGCTAATTGCATGAGCTTTAGGATGGCTTGGGGCGTTAAATCTGCGGTTCCTGAGTCAAATAAGGACCCTGCTTTGATATCTAACTCAATCCAACCTTCTTGACTATTCACTTTATAGCTACCGTCTTCTAATTGGGATAATGACTTTTTCAAATAATCTAAGCCATCTTGAAAGTTCCCTTTAGTATTTTTTGTTTCCGGACCATCTTTTATTTCAGCAGTGGATTGAGTTGCTTTATTTTGATCTTTTTTATTAAATGCTGATTTCATTCCTTCGGAAAGAGATTTATATTTTGAAACATTCACCGAGGAAATAGCATACATCACTACAAAAAAAGCGAAGAGTAGCGTGATAAAATCCGCATAAGATATTATCCATCTATGTGTATCGACTTGCTCGTCATGATTTTTACTTCTTCTTGACTTCATTATGTTTAGTTCGACCAAAATTACTTAATTTTAACATTAACATACTAGGACTTTCACCACCTGCCATAGCTACGGCGGATCCAACTAGTTATCGCAACTTTGCCGCCTCTAGTTTGTGTTAAAAATTTCAATAGGACTTTTATAGTTTAAACACTTTCTTGGCCTATTATTTAACTCATTCTCAACAGTACTAATTGCATCATCACTAATGGTGTTAA
>CANJQE010000162.1 GCA_947476305.1 Legionellaceae bacterium | reverse complement strand
TGAGGCCCGAAGGGGGATCAAAATCAAGGGGGACCAGGACGGCCAGGGCCGCCGGAGGCATACTTGTCGCCTGTTTTTGTCCCTGCCGGGGACTTGGATGTCCCGGCAGGTTTCTCAAAAACAGGCGACACGCTGCACGGGCTACGCTTGCTAATAGCGTCATGCAGCTTATAGAAGCCATACCCACAGCATCCAATCTGTGCCCCATCACCTTGGCCAAAATATTAATACCAGCGTGTAAAATCTTACCTTAATGCGATCATCCCAGTTAGCACCTACTCCGATAGAAACCAAAAGAGGCGATTCTTGGAATAACTTCAAATTTGCTTAGTGCAAATCACCAATTAGTTTATTTAGTATAAATAATTGAGACAATTTGAGATAATTGAGATCACAATTTAATTGTTACTTATATTTAAATCATCAAGGAGAGCACAATATGATGAGACGTATGTTGATTACTGGTGCAAGCCGCGGTATTGGAGCAGATATTAGCAAAAAATTTGCGGACAAATATGAACTTTATTTGCATTATAATAATGGGCAAGAAGAAGCAGAACGCATTGCATCCAGCATTCTCAGTGAAGGTGGCAAAGTGAAATTAATACAAGCCGACCTTGCTACTCAAGATGGGGCAGAGATTATTGCTGATCACATTAGACGAGATGGTTCGAAGCTTGATGTTTTAATAAATAATGCCGGTATTTTTCAAAAGGGGATGGCAATAGAAAATATTGATTGGGATATTATGAGCTCTTTATTTACAGTCAATGTTTTTTCAGCTATAAAATTAACCTCTTTATGCCTTTCATTCTTACCTAAAACCACCCAGTCTAATATTATTTTTTTGTCTTCCATGGCCACTCGCCTATCATTGCCAGATCTTGCTATTTACACCGCTACAAAAGCAGCAATCGAATCATTTATGCGTAGTTTTGCTAAAGGATTAGGGCCGATTCGTGTTAATGCCATTGCACCAGGCGTGGTTCCTACTGGTATACATCAACAACGTTTTGATGTAGATAAAAAAGAGCAAGAGAAGAAATTATTAGATGTTTTTAAAGAGGAATCGCTAACCAAAAATTTAGGAACAACAGAACAAATTAATTCAACGGTTGACTATATATTAAACAATGATAATTTCACAGGTGAAATTATTCATATTCATGGTGGGCTAGGTATTTAATAATTATTTTTATTTAAGACTATATATAACAGTAAGAGCAGCACTGTTTATCAAAACAGTTGCTGTTTTCGATTTTTATCTATCTATTGGCTAATGCCATTCCTTCTAATACAGTTAATGCCGCATAAAGTTGGTACTCTTCATTAATTAAATAACTGAAGTTATGGGGGCAGGACTTGCCTCCTTAGTTCTTTACTTACTTTACCACCTATGACAAATGCTAATACCACCTCATTTTATACAATTTAGTTTATTATAAATAATTGTTTTATTTTATAATCCAATCTGTATATATTGTTTTTTATTTGTAGAGTTTTAGTTAAGGAGTTTTTATGATTGATGAGCAACAAAGGCAAAACAGGATTAGCCAAACGCGGTCAAAATGGTCGAACTAAACTCTGGTAGTAATCGCAATGAAATTTTAGATATATTATCTACCCTTGTAGACTGTCAAGCGAAAGACATTGCCTCTGAACCTTGGGTAGGAAACTGGATTCCCTGGTTGCTGAATGCTGTAGATTACAACCAATATTCTTATTATCGTCAGACCGCACCCTCTATTTTGTCACAATTAGCCAAAGATAATAGTGACAATCAAGAACTCATTCGCGAAGCCGGAGGAATTCCTGTTTTAGTAGAATTATTTGTTCGAGACAGATGCGAGAATTCATTGAGAGGTGCGATGGATTTCTATCAGGCTTTATGCGCTAATGATAACCATAAAAGGGCTTTTGTTGAGGCGGGGGGAATTGCTGTATTTGTCGAACTGGCGATTAGAAAAATACCTGGCACTGGTTCTGAGTGGTGTGGTTTTAAGACTCCTGGAGATGACCCGTGGAAGTATGATTTTTTTATCAGACACTTAAAAGAACTTCGTTTTGAGGCGTCTTGGCATCATGATTTGGATCAATTTCAGTATATTGGTTGTGCGGTAGAATTACTAAAGGCAGCACAAAGTAATTATGAACGCGAAGACTTAAGAATATTAGGTTGTACCTTACTAATCTCTTTTGCTTTGCAGAGAAGACCGATAGGCCTTAACCTTCCTGAAGGATTAAATCAAAGTGAGTTTAATGAGTTTATGAGGTCTTTGATTTTTGAAGTCATTGAACACTCACAGAACGTATCTCGTTTTCCTAACCATAAACATTGGAACAGCGTGGAATTGATTAAGTTAAATGAGCGTACTACGCTTTTAATTTCGCTGCTGAATGCAATAAAAGGTGAACGAGGCCAATTCATTGAATCCAGCCTTTCTGTCTTTGAAAGCGCAAATAATCGTATACCTAAGCCCACCACGATAGCACGATGCTGTTTTTGGAATAAGCCCACTTTTGAACAGCGATTTGAGCGTATGGAACAGGCTTTACGAACATTGGCCAACCCTGTGGAAACAAGAGCGGTTTTTCGCTAACAAGCGATATTACTTAGTATTGAAAGGGGTCAAGCCCCATGCACTCCAATGCCAGAGCAATGCCTTGCCCGCCTCCAATACATCATTTATGGTGAGGATGTCAAAACTGTTCCTTCCTCTAAAATAGGACTACAATTGGACTTAAGAATATCCTCCTCACTTAACCTCTTATCAAAAAATCTTTGCCCAGCTTGCCTAATTTTAGAGTTATTAGGTTTGGGATATTTTTCTGATGTTGGTAATAGAGTATTATTTTGAAGTGCATCTGGAGTATGACTTTGACTCATTTTTTCTAACAATGGCTTTTCCATCTGTGAAGGAGATTGAGTCGATTTTTTATGAAAAACGGTAGGCCAAGTAAAAGCTATCGATACGAATACTAAAATGATTGGAGACAATATTGCCATGGTAATGGTTAATGCAAGTTTTGCCCCTAATGCTTCTCCCACCGTTTCACCAACATGAATTCCGCTTCGGATTCCACCGGCAACAGAATAAGCAAGAGAGTCACCTATTAAAGCAAATAATTTGAGCATATTGATGGCTCCCTGCTTTATCTTTTGTGCTTTTGTTTGGTTTTCTTCCGGTGGTTGATATATTGATTCAAATTTTTCTTTTAGGTCGACATAAGTTTTCGGGTTAAAGACTTTATATACTTGTGAAAAAGTATTAACAACCATGGTGGTCGAAGTACATATCATAGCAATAACATGTGCTAAAAGGGTATCAGGAGTCGCACCTAAAGTATTCAAAAGCTTATTAACCCCTGATACAGTAGTAAACCAAGTTAGCGTCGCATAAACAGCTAAAAAGACCGTACTTACGGCTCCTAATAAGACACATCGCAAAAGACCATAGGGTTTTTTATAATCTTCAATAAAAAGATTTTTAAATTTTGCATAATTTTCACGTATGCCTACAGCTTGAAACGAATAAAAAGAGATAGCTGCAATCACAGATAACCCAATCGTAACTACCAAAACTAGAGGGTTAGAGGCGAGCAGACCTGCCCCTAAAAAAGTGAGAAGTCCTACGAGACCAGCATATCCAGAAATGCCCGCAGAAATACATGCTAACAATGTCACGATACCAAAAAATAATTTCTCACCTTTATCGAATATCGTTTTTTCTTTTATATTTTCTTCAAGGGTCTTAAACGTTTTTTGTTTTTGAGGCTGAAAACCAGCACTATTAAGCATGGCTCCCCCACGACTTAATATACAAACTATACCGTTACAGAAGGAAAGTACTATCGCTAAGCCCAGGCTAACTACAAAGGGAGCTCCTAAAGTACTTAATAATCCCAGGCAAAATACCATACAAAGCGCCATGGAGGTAACGACTTTGCCAATGACTAATGGCACTCCTTTTATCAGCCTATTTCTATTTTGAATGGGGGTTCTTGCAAATTCTTGGCCATTGCTAGAGTAGGTAGCAATCTGTAAGACGTCTTCCTTAGATAATCTTTTTCCACCCGAAAGTATCTCTCCCCACTTAAAGGTTAAGAAACTCCAAAAATAGTGGGAAAACGGACGTTCTAAAAGATCTGTTATTCGAAGATCCCCATTTAGAATGGCTTGTTGGACTTTTTGCGATTCTTCTTCAGTAAATTGATATTGCTTGAAAGAAGCAATAATCCAATCTTTTTGAGTACGAAATTTTCTTTTTAAAACCATTATGACTTCAGGGTGTTTATGAATAGCAAAATCGATTGACTCTTGTTCTAATAAACTAACTATTTCTTTCATTCCGACAAATCCCTTTTAAATGCAAATCACGTAGCTTATTTATAATTTGACAAGAATTCCATTTAAATTTTAGATTAATTATCAATTGGTATGATACCGCTATCATTTTCATTAGAAAGAATTGACATATTTTGCGTGTTAACATTTAATCTTATTTTTTTAAAATGATAATGGACAATCATGACATTTTTGAATTTTCTAAAACCTGCTCCTTATCTTAATGAAATTCAGGATAAAACCATTGTTAAGCTGCAATATCGTTATTGGCGTATTCGCACCTTTTATGCAATGTATATAGGGTATGCTTTGTTTTATTTTACGCGAAAAAGTTTTATCTTCGCGATGCCTGCATTACAAAGCACTTTGGGGATGACCAAAACTGAACTGGGACTGATTGCTAGCATCTTGAGCTTAAGTTATGGCATCAGCAAATTTTTGAGTGGAATTCTTGGTGATAAGTCAAATCCGCGTTATTTAATGGGGATTGGGCTAATTTTGACTGGTATTTTTAATATTTTGTTTGGATTGTCTTCCACCTGGTGGTTATTTGCTATTTTTTGGGGATTGAATGGCTGGTTTCAAGGGTGGGGATGGCCAGGATGTACTAAATTATTAACACATTGGTATTCTCAATCCGAACGTGGTCGTTGGTGGAGTATTTGGAATACATCACATAACGTTGGTGGTGCATTAATTCCATTGATTGTTGCTATGTGCGCGCAGTATTTCGGCTGGCGTTCAGCCATGTTTGTGCCTGGTATCATCTGCATTTTAGGAGGTATTTTTTTAATCAATCGGTTAAGAGATACTCCGCAGTCGCTTGGCTTACCTGCGATAGAGCAATATCGAGAAGATTCTTCTGGCTTATCAAATCACCACCAAGAAAAAACAGAACTTTCAGTCAAAGAAATTCTTTGGAATTATGTGTTAAGCAACCCCTATATTTGGATACTGTCCATTTCTTATTTGTTTATTTACATTGTCCGAACGGCCATTAATGATTGGAGTATGCTGTACTTAACGGAAGTGAAGGATTATTCCTTAATCACAGCAGGTAGTTGTATCATATGGTTTGAGGTTGGTGGTTTTTTTGGAAGTCTGTTTGCCGGATGGCTTTCTGATAAAATGTTTCAAGGTAAACGCAATCCAATCAATGTTCTCTTCACTGCAGGTGTATTTGCCACCTTGTTGCTATTTACGTTAACTAAGGGATATACACCATTCCTCGATTCTTTGTTTCTTTTTTTCTTTGGTTTTTTTATCTTTGGACCGCAAATGATGATTGGTATGGCATGTGCGGAGTTATCACATAAAAAAGCAGCGGCGACTGCAACTGGCTTTGCCGGATTTTTTGCTTATTGTTTAGGTGCTGTTCTGGCTGGTGCTCCTTTGGGGGCAATTATCAAAAATTACGGCTGGGATAATTTCTTCCTCACATTGTTAATTTGCTGCTTGATTCCATTTTTTATGATGCTGCCACTCTGGCATGTGAAAGTCCGTCCAAAATATCGTAAATCAGAATTTTCAGGCAAATCTGAGTTTGCTTAGCAAGCGTAGGTCGAGCCCATGGTCCGACATTACTTATTTTTTCTCCCCAAAATGGAATAGGCTAAAGTCATCATTGCATCCCCAATGTTTTTTAAGCATGTCTTTTTGAATAAACCGATGAATGCTTGAATATTGCCAATCTGAAGGATTTAAATACACCCTTCTAGGTCCGTGAACAATTTGGTGTTTTTCAATAAGTGAATAAAGAAAATCTCTTTCTTCACGTGATAAATCATCAATTATCTCAAAAAGTCGATTGAGATTTTTTCTTTCAATTATATTGCTGCTGACGGCCTTCACTAACTGGTAACTTTTAGTAAAAGCGCAGTGGGGGCAGGCACCCCGTACTCTCTAACTTGTTCAAACAAGAGGAAATGGGGGGTACTCTACAACGAGCTCCTAAGGTTCAAGTAGGGGACAGACCGGGCCGATGTGAGCCTCGGGCGGATCCAACTAGTTATCGCAACTTTGCCGCCTCTAGTTTGTGTTAAAAATTTCAATAGGACTTTTATAGTTTAAACACTTTCTTGGCCTATTATTTAACTCATTCTCAACAGTACTAATTGCATCATCACTAATGGTGTTAAAAT
>CANJQE010000161.1 GCA_947476305.1 Legionellaceae bacterium | reverse complement strand
CGTAGATTTTGAGGCCCGAAGGGGGATCAAAATCAAGGGGGACCAGGACGGCCAGGGCCGCCGGAGGCATACTTGTCGCCTGTTTTTGTCCCTGCCGGGGACTTGGATGTCCCGGCAGGTTTCTCAAAAACAGGCGACACGCTGCTCTTTCTCAGGCCGCTTATAAAGAGGGTGCTTTAAATAAAAAAACTAAAGAATTAATTGCTATGGCTTTAGCCGTTTCTAAGCAATGCCCTGGATGTATTGGTTTTCATTCTCAAACTTTAGTGAAATTAGAAACTACCCGTGAAGAGCTTTTAGAAACTCTTGCAATGGCTGTTTACATGGGTGGCGGCCCCTCTTTAATGTATGCGGCAGAAGCCTTAGAAGCTTTTGAAGAATTTAATAAATAAGTTTTTACTTAGCCCTGAGTTAATTATCCCGGGGCTAAGTCGCTATAAATGTTGCTATTTCTTCTAGAGCTAAATTGCAGCCCTGAGGGAGCTTATTGCCCCATTAATGCTTTAAGCTGAGTCACTTCTTTGTCTTTTTGGCAAGGGTAACGCTTACTTATGCCTAATAGAGCTATTTGAGAGACCGTCATTTTATCTTTATCGCTTTGCTGGCTGGATATTTCTTTGTACGTTTGTTGAATCAAGTCATTCATAAGGACCGTATTCAGTTGAGTGCCATTGGCTAAGCAAAAAAGTGGTTTTCCTTGCTGTTTTGCGCTTTCATTCGCTTGCACTAAGGTTTCAGCAATACTTTCGCAGGTTATCGTTAGTACATGCCGTGCCGATCTTGCCCAGGCTTGTGCTTGAGCGTCCGCTTTCATTTCCATTATTGGAATATTATTGGCAATCTTCATATAGTTATCGATGGTATCTGCATAAGCAAGACTGCAAACCATCATAAAGGCAATTAGTAATAACCGCATAAATAGTCCTTTCATCATAAAGTTCTAGAGTAATTAAAATTCTAAATTTCTGGTGATGAATGTACTGATTTTAATCAGAACAATCAAGCATCTCTTACTTTATAAGTTATTTTAATTATTTAAAAGACCATGAGGATGAATGAGTCCAAATTTGAAAGCAATAAATAAAAAAACGAATAAAGACAAGGAGATGCCAACTCTTAGAGTAAGAGCTTGTACGGTTCTTTTAGAGCTATCTTTATCACGCACTAGAAAAAATAAGCCACTTGCAAGGCTTCCAGCAATAATAATCATCATAAAGATGATGAAGAGTTTGGTGATCATTTGTTATACTCCTGAACTTGCCAATCTTCAGAAATTGGCCAATCTTAGTTTTGAGTAAATAATTAATGCCTAGTGTAACCTGTTTTAAGATTCGTTTCACCCCGAGTTGGCTGATGATTTTCCTTACTTTAGTAGTCGTTTCTTTGTTTGTATACCTGGGTTTTTGGCAAATTCAAAGAGGAGCGCAAAAGGAAAAAATGGTTTTAGCGGAAGCTGCTATGGCTAAGCAAGAACCTATATTATGGGATGGGCAGCACCAATTACCTCTACAATATCAGCGCATTAAGGTGAAGGGGCATTATCAGTCTGATATTTTTTTATTAGATAATCAACATCAACAGCACCAATTTGGTTATGATGTACTTTCTCCACTCATTTTAAACAATGAACAGGTAATTTTAGTTGATAGAGGGTGGATTGCAGGTGATAATACAAGACGTAATTTCCCTACAATTAATACCCCCCATACCGAAATTCAATTGCAAGGAAGAGTTTACTTCCCTAGTAACAAACAATGGGTTTTAGGGCCTAATGTAGAGAAAAAAAATACCGACCTAACGATTTTGGAAAGTTTAGATACAAAAACAGTATCCCAAATTTTGCAAAAAAGGGTCTATCCGTTTATTATTCGCCTCGATAAAAGAGAAGAGCATGGATTTGTACGTCAATGGGCTATAGTATCCATGCCCCCGGAACGCCATTTAGCTTATGCATGGCAATGGTTTGCTATGGCAATGGTAGTCTTTATTATTTTTGTGGCCTTAAATTTGAAAAAAGATGAAAAAACAAACAACTAAATATTACACCTTAATACTTTTAATTTTTTTATTTGCTGCTCCTGGTATTGCCGCTTATTTATTTTATAGTCATCCCTCATGGTTGGGAACTGCACGGATTAATAAAGGTTCTTTCTTAGCAAATCCTATTGAATTATCTTCTATTGAGAAAAAAGAAAAGTGGCGAATTATATTTTGGACGCCCACTTCCTGCGACAATAATTGTCTTAGTCAAATAGACCTGTTGGCGAGAGTTCGACTAGCTTTAGGTAGAAAATTATATTTAGTCGAGCAAATATTAGTAGTGAATAAAGACAGTTTAGTAGAATCATCACTCATTGAAAATGAATTAAAAAACAAAGATTTTATGGTTCATGTACTATCAGATAAAGACAGACAAGCCTTAGAAAACTTAAGTAATAAGGCGCAGATCTTTATTATGGATCCTGGAAACCACTTAGTTTTAAGTTATAAATCTGGTGTTAAACCTGATGATGTTTATAAAGATTTAAAACTTTTACTTACTACATATGAAACAAAAAAAGGTTAATTAATGCAGCATCAATCTATACGTATTGCGACTACCATTGCCGTGTTATTAGCATTCTTTGTTGTGATGTTAGGCGCCTATACTCGTTTAACGGATGCAGGTTTAGGTTGTCCCGATTGGCCGGGATGTTATGGACAAATAGTATTGCCTAGTAAATTGGATAGTCTACAAAAAGCGCAAATCACCTATCCAGATATTCCAATTGAGTCAACTAAAGCCTGGACTGAAATGGCTCATCGTTATGCTGCAGGAACTTTAGCACTTTTAATTTTTTATATAGGGGCTATGGTGTTTTATAAGCGATACCAAGGTACAAAAATTCCTTGGCATTTGCCCTTAGCATTAGTTTTACTCGTAGTTTTTCAAGCCGCATTAGGCATGTGGACTGTTACTTTAAAATTATTACCCGTAGTGGTGATGGGGCATCTTTTAGGGGGGATGTTACTTGTTGCCTGTTTAAGTCGTTTTCGTTTCCAAATAAGTTCTCTTATCGGGGATGAATTACCTCAGTGGCGCCCTTGGGTTCGTTTAGCAGTCATTATTGTTTTTCTTCAAATTGCTTTAGGGGGATGGGTCAGTTCTAATTATGCCGGTATTGCTTGTATTGGTTTTCCTCAATGTAATGGCTTTTGGTTCCCTGATTTGCACTTAGCTAAGGCATTTAATTTATTTTCTTCAATAGGCGCTAATTACCAAGGTGGCTTATTGGATAATGAAGTACGTGTTACTATACAGGTTATTCATCGACTAGGTGCACTTATAACCGCTGTTTATCTCCTTCTTTTATCTGGATTAATTCTTTTTAAGAGTGCTTCTAAGTATTTAAAAAGAGCTGCTTTTATTACTTTGGTATTAGTCCTTGTGCAATTTACTTTAGGTATTCTTAATGTAGTGTATTTATTGCCCATTCACGTAGCAGTCGCTCATAATGGTATAGCAGCCTTATTATTAGCCCAGGTTTTTTGCATGTTGCATTTCCTAAGAGGAGGCCAAATAGATGCAGAATGATCTTTCTATTACTTTGCGAGCATCTTGGCGTGATTATCTTGAGCTATGTAAACCTAGAGTAGTATTATTAATGCTGCTTACTGTGGTAGTTGGGATGTATTTAGCTGCCCCAGGATGGATTGAGCTTTCTTTAGTAGGACTAACCTTAATTGGGGTAGGGTTATGTGCTAGTAGTGCGGCTGCTATTAACCATTTGGTAGATAGACAGATTGATGCGGTTATGGCACGCACCAAAAAAAGACCAATAGCACGAGGTCGTGTTTCAGTCTTGCAAGCACTGACTTTTGCGCTTTCTGTAGGGAGTCTTGGTCTTTTCTTATTATTCTATTATATTAATCCTCTAACTGCATTGTTGACCTTTATTACTCTAATTGGTTATGCAGGGATTTATACAGGATATCTTAAACGAGCAACCTCACAAAATATTGTCATCGGTGGTTTAGCCGGTGCCGCTCCTCCTTTATTAGGATGGACCGCAGTGACAAATCATTTAACTCCAGAGCCTTTACTACTGGTTTTAATCATTTTTACTTGGACCCCTCCTCATTTTTGGGCATTGGCAATTTATCGCTTTGAGGAATATCAGCATGCGCAAATTCCCATGTTACCTGTTACTCATGGTATTCCTTACACCAAGCTGAATATTTATCTGTATACCGTTTTACTACTAGTGGTAAGTGTTTTACCCTTTGTCATTGGAATGAGTGGTAGCTTTTATTTAGTGGGTGCTTTAATTCTTGGAATGCGATTCTTATTTTGGGCTCATAAGTTGTATCATAGTGATAGACCAGTAGTGGCCATGCAAACATTTAAATTTTCTATTGTTTATTTGATGTTACTTTTTGTTGTTTTATTAATAGATCATTATTTATAAGGGGTGTGTATGAGCGTAAAAATAAAAGGTGTAAATGCTACAGTAGCTGTTTTATTAGCCATTGGCGCCTTATTTACCGGCCTTTTTGTATCACAGCATATTCACTCAAAGAAAAAAATTGATGTTGCTCAATTTCATGGAACTTATTTGCAAAACCCAAGAGCAGTAAATGAATTTGCTCTTACGGGAATTGATAATAAAACTTTTGAGAATTCTAGTCTGCAAGGACGTTGGACTTTAGTTTTTTTTGGTTTTACCAATTGTGGTTATGTTTGTCCAACTACTATGGCAGAACTAAGTAAAATGTATCGTATTCTTCAAGACAAGGCAGTAAAAGATTTGCCTCAGGTAGTCATGATTTCTATTGATCCTGAACGAGATAATATTAATAAACTTGGTCAATATGTTACCTCTTTTCAGTCTAGTTTTTATGGTGCTCGTGGTGAGGAGCAAGCAATAAAGGCAATGACGCGAGAAATGGGTATTGCTTACGCAAAAGTAGCCAATAAGGACAATACTGATCCCCAAAATTATGATGTTCAGCATAGTGGTGCTGTAATGCTTTTTAATCCTCAAGGAGAATTAAATGCATTTTTTACTACCCCACATCGTGCTGATTTCTTAGCGAAGGATTATATGTTATTGGTTTCATAGCACTAATTTTAATTAGTACAGAAATCGTCTAGTTAGTAAAATCACTTACTGAAATAACTTATTCATCCCTAATAAGGGATGAGATTTTCTATTTTATAAACTAGGCTTAAAGAAAAGAAAAATAATTTGAGGAATTTTTAATTTATGAAAATAGCAATATTAGCCACTAACCCCCATTTGTACTCTCATAAGCGTTTAAAAGCTGAGGGTGAGGCGGCTGGTCATGAGGTTAAAATCATTAACCCCTTGTATTGTTATATGAATGTGGCAGCTTCCAACCCCAAAGTGCATTATCGAGGAGGTACTCAATTACCTTATTTTGATGCAGTCATTCCCCGAATTGGTGCCTCCACAACTTATTATGGAACAGCTGTCTTACGTCATATGGAAACAATGGGTATTTACACTGTAAATGAATCGATAGCCATTTCGCGTTCACGCGATAAATTTCGCTCATTACAGCTTTTGGCACGCAAAGGGATACCGATGCCACTCACTAGTTTTGCGCAGTCTCCTGACGATACAGAAGATTTGATTCATATGGTTGGTGGAGCGCCCTTAGTCATTAAGCTCTTAGAAGGAACTCAAGGAAAGGGTGTGATTTTAGCAGATAGTCATCAATCTGCCGTTAGTATTATTAATGCATTTAAAGAAATGCATGCCAATATTTTAGTACAAGAGTTTATTGAAGAATCAAGAGGAACAGATATTCGTTGTTTTGTAATTGGGGATAAAATAGTTGCAGCAGTAAAACGCCAGGCTAAAGAAGGTGAGTTTCGTGCGAATGTTCATCAAGGGGGAAAGGCTGCCAAGGTGAAGCTCTCACCTCAGGAACGCTCCATTGCCATTGCAGCTGCCAAAACTATGGGATTAAAAGTAGCTGGAGTTGATTTAATTCGTTCTAATCATGGACCTTTAGTGTTAGAGATTAATTCTTCACCTGGCTTGGAGGGCGTAGAAAAAGCAACAGCAGTCAACGTTGCTGGAAAAATTATTGAATACATTGAGAAAAATGCAAAACCCATCAGTTCAAGTCATCGTTTTCATGGTTAAGCTATAAATAATCGATGCTGATCTTAATGGGATTTGGCGTCATTTTTTCCTAATAACCAATCTTCATTTACTTCAAGCTCTTGTGCAAGAGTTTTCAATAACATTGCATCAGGGCTGGTGAGACCTGTTAATAAGGCTTCTGCTTTAAATTTAGGTACTTTAATGAGTTTTGACAATATTTCAATTCGCTCTGTAGTAGCTTCAGGAACACCTATACTATCTAATTCTTTATTTAGCCGTTCTGAGAATTTTTTATTTAGCATTTATAGCCCCTTCCAATAGTCACCATGATGAAATTATTTTTTAACGAGTTATTAATTGATATAGCATATAATTTGAGTTTTTCAATTTCACATAGCGTATTATTTTTATTATTAGGCTTTTTATCCGATGTTCCGCGGCTAATTTGAAGTAATTTTCAATTAAAAGGCTCTGAAAGCCCCCATTGAGTTCAAATCAAGACAAAGATCAATCGATAACAAGAGATAGATCAAATCAATCAACGTGGTAATACCGTATGCTAACGCGCATG
>CANJQE010000160.1 GCA_947476305.1 Legionellaceae bacterium | reverse complement strand
CTTGAATAGTATAGAAATCTCTGTTTTATTTAACCTCCCTTCTTTATACGTCGCAATTACGCGATCCCTCAAGTCCAAACTATATGCTTTCATAAATAAAACGTTAAAAAGCAATTATCATACAGGTAAATATACCGGTTTAGCTATAGCCTGGATTAGCGCAGCGTAATCCGGGAATTTCCTGCAGCGATCTTGCCTTCAATCTGTATTACGAAGTTGCAGGTAATGCAAGAGCCCGCTACCTTATAAAACTGTTTTCAGAATGCCTCATCATTAGATTAGTGGTTGAGCAAATAATTCTTAGACAGGACTTACGCAAAACATCCAATCTCCACGTTAAATGAAGTTTTTAATTCGATCATTTAGTTTATCTAAACTTCTTTTTCCTCGACCTTAGGATTTTTTCTAAGTCCTGTTAAATATAAAAAATATGTAAAAATTATCTCATTTATGATACTTGTGTTTTGCAGCTTGTTTTATTTTCTGGTACATTGATTTTGATAGTTTTTCTTATAAGGATGATCATGATTAAACAAGTCTGTACTATGGTTTTATGTTTTTTATACAGTTGCACTGTCGCGTTTGCTTGTACTAATGCCTTACCCACGAATAACGCAGGATTTTGTTCTTCATTTAAAACAGCGGCTACTTGTTATTGTACGTCTTCAAGCCTTCCAGCTGGCATGTGTCAAGATATGGAGGCGCTTTATAATCGTATGATGGGTGTATTTGGTAGCTTAGAGAAAGCCTGTGCATTTCAAAAATATACTGATCCTCAAGATTGTATAGATAATTGGAATTGCTATCGTAAGGGGGGGCATGATTCTCAAAAAAGATTATGCAGCGCCACTGGAAAATCTTGTAAATAATTTTAATTAAATTTTTAGCTCTTTTAATTTGAAAGAGCTAAAGAAATGAGTAGATGATTGTGATAACTAAAAAACTCGACCGCTTTTCTATTTTCCTTTTAGCTTCATTCGTTCTTGGCGATGTGTTCGCTCAAGATTTACCAAATCATCATCTTCCTTATATAGGACTAATAGGTGGTTATGGTTCAACTACCTGGGATGGTTTGGTGCCTAGTAATCGTAATCAAAATATTGCCATGAATATGTCCACTCCCATAGCAGTTGAGGAAGGGGGCAATGTTTGGGGGGTATTAGCAGGATATGAATTTAGTCCTCATTTTGCAGTTGAGGTAAATTACCTCAAATATCCTGATGCGAAAGTTTCTTTTGATGTTCGAAACAGTATGTTCGCTTTTGACCATGGAGTCGCTGAATTTATAACAAAAACAGAGTATGTAAGTATGATGGGTAAAATCATGTTAATTATCCCTAATACTAAAATAAGAGCCTATTCTGGTGCTGGAGCAGCCAATTTACATCGAGAAGATATGATACTAGATGATTGGCGGGTAAGCCCAATCTTTGCTGTTGGCTTGATTTATCCTTTTACCAAGCATTTAAGAGGGGAGTTATCAGGTGATTATACATCAGGATTTGGCGAGTCGCAGTTAAATCCCGCTGATACCTATTATCCCTTTCTTTATTCCGCCACAGTGCGCGTAGCTTATCAATTTTAAAAAACTATAACCATTTACGGTATTTAAAATATTTATAAGGCAACCAAGAGGCGAATAACATTAAACCTACTGCGAATACATAACCGTATTTCCATGAGAGTTCGGGCATGATCTGGAAATTCATGCCATAAATACTGGCAATAAGAGTAGGTGGTAAAAAAATAACTGCTGCGACAGAAAATATTTTAATAATGGCATTTTGCTCAATTTGCACCATACCTAAAGTGGCATCTAATAAGAAGCTAATTTTGTTAGAAATAAAGTGCGCGTGATCATTAAGTGAATAAATATCTTTATTTAAAGTCATAAGACGTACGTGGCAATTATTATCTAGAACCTCTCCGGCTGATTGATCAAAAAATGAAATCAAGCGGCCAAAAGAAACCAAACTTTCTACAATTTTTGAATTCAATGCGCCATTAATCCCTAATTGTTGCAAAAGACGTTGATGATCTGTGGTGCTCGGGGTATGGGACTGAAAAATATGTTGTGAAAATAACTCTAACTGATGGCTTATCACTTCTAAGACATCTGCAAATCTATCGATGGTGGCGTCTAATAATTCGGTTAGAAACGCCGCAGGGTTAGTGACCCGTAACTTAGGGGCAATAGAAGCAAATAATTTAAAAGCTTGGGGTTCAATATAACGTATGGTAATTAATTGCTTAGGAGTAAGAAGAAAAGTAACCGCATCTTGATTGGGGGAGGTAGATTGGGATTGCGCTACCATTGGTGCAGTCATAAAGAGTACGTCATTTTCTTTATAAAGACGGCTTGAAAGTTCAATCTCTTGCATCTCTTCGCGAGTGGGAACATCCAAATTTAAACACTGTTCAATCAATGCCTCTTCTTCATGGCTTGGACTAATTAAATCAAGCCATAACGCATCATGAATTAAATTTTGATTATTGTTTGTTATTTCTTCATGCTTTAATTTTCCATTCATATACCAGGCAATAATCATAAGATATTCTCAATAGTAGCAAGTAATTCTCGTGCCACGGAGGGCACGAAATTAAGGTAAGGGCAAATTTAGTCTTTATTTTTTGTTGTTTTAGCTTTTGGTTTGGCTTTAGTTTTAGCTTTTTCTGTACTGGTCGCGGGTTTTTTCTTTGTTTTTGCTGCATCGACGGTAGCTTGAGTTTTTTTAGCTAGAACAGGACCTGATTCTTTAGTTTTAGTGATTACTTTCTTTACTGGTTTTTTTGTCTTAGCTTTGGGTTTTATCCCTACCGCAGGTACAGAACGAGGGACGTGTGCAGTGCTCGTGTCTTCCATGATTTCTTTTATCACATTTTCTTTAATATAAACTTTAGGTTCATTACCATCAATCAAACGAGTCATATTATTTTTATGTTTAAACAATATTAAAATAGCCATGAAACATAAAGGAGGAAAAATACTTAGATCCTGAGTTATTAATAAGGCATAAAGAGGAGATAAGATTATTGAAATTATTGAAGCAAGTGATGCGTAGCGGGAGAAGTTAACCACTAATAACCAAGTAGCTATTACCATTACCCCAATAATAAAATGAAAGCCTAATAAAGCACCTATTGCTGTCGCGACTCCTTTCCCACCTTTAAAGTTAAAAAAGATAGGGTACATATGACCAAGTACGGCGACTAAAACAGTTAAAGAAACAATGGCAGGAGAAGCATCTAAGGCATTAGCAAGAACAACAGGAATAGTACCTTTCAAAATGTCTACTAATAAAACTAATGCGGCGTATTGTTTTCCTGCAAGGCGTAAGACATTAGTGGCTCCTGGATTTTTTGACCCTTCCTCTCGTGGATCGGGTAAATTAAACAGGCTGCATACTATAATCGCTGAGCAAATGGATCCCATTAAATAGCTGATTAACACTAGAACTATAGCTAGAGTCACTTGACGCTCCTTAGTAAAAAGATTTTTTTATTATTAATGAATCTTTGTGTTGAAGCAACTTAAATAGACTTCTTTATATAATCATAATACATCTTAGTCCTAATGGAAAATAATCAAACAATTTATGGTAAAAATAAAGCTTGTAAATCATTAGTATAGCGTCTACCGAACGAAGTAACCTGCCAGTGCGTGTCAGATAAATCAATAAGGTTTTTGGCTTCTGCTTTTTTTAATTGCGGCAAAAGAATATCTAGAGCTAAACCAGTTCTTTCTGAAAATAAAATTAAAGGGATAGCCTGCTCTAATCGTGTGGCATTGAGCATAAATTCAAATGTCAATTCTTTTCCTTTAATAGTTTCTTTCTGAGCAAGAAAGGGTTTTTCGGGATTTTGATATTCTTTGGGTTGTCTATATTTCCGCGTTCTTTGTACTTCAGAGTTCAAAGTCAATTTTCCATGCGCACCGGCTCCAATACCTAAATAATCACCGAATAACCAATAATTTAAATTATGTTGTGCTTGTTTCCTGTTTTGAGAAAAAGCTGAAATTTCATAGCGAAGATAGTCTGCTTCTTTTAAGAGACCAAAGCCTTGCTCCTCTAAAAAATAAGCATCATCTTCAGAAGGAAGTGGAGGATTTTCTTTGTAAAATACCGTATTTGGTTCTATGGTTAATTGATACCAAGATAAGTGTTCGGGTTGATAACTAAGAGCTGTTTTAAGATCATTAATGCCTTCGGCAATGGTTTGCTCAGGTAAACCATGCATGAGATCAAGATTAAGATTATCAAAACCCGCCGTACGTGCAGCTTCTATAGCCTGATGTGCTTGACGATCATCATGGATACGTCCTAATTTTTTTAAATGATGAGGATTAAAACTTTGGATGCCTAAAGAGAGACGGTTAATTCCAAGTTGGCGATAGTCCGTGAAGCGTTGTTGTTCTACACTTCCTGGATTAGCCTCCATAGTAATTTCTATATTAGAGGCAAAAGGCAGCATTTTTTTTAATTGGCTAAACAATAAATGATAGGCCTCGGCAGAAAAAAGACTAGGAGTACCGCCTCCAATAAAAATGGAATGAATTTCCTTAGGAGGAAAATAAGCTAAATCAGTGGCTAAATCTGCTATTAGGGCGTGAACGTATTCTCTCTCTGGTAAGTGTTCAGGGCTTTTATGAGAGTTAAAATCACAATAAGGGCATTTACGAATACACCAGGGTATATGAATATATAAAGATAAAGGAAGCATTGCTTTTTAGACTGGCTTGTTGGGGAAGGCAATAGTATCATAAAGGCTGTTTTGTCACAAAATAGGTACAAGCATCATGCGTGAGAAACCACGATGTAAGAAAAGAGCCGTGATCGCTCAATCGCGCTTGTTTTCCATTGAGGAAATGGAGCTCGAATTTTCTAATGGCGCTCAAAGAGTTTATGAGCGTATTCAAAATCGCGGCCATGGCGCGGTACTTATTGTTGCAGTTACACCAAGCGATTCTTTGTTATTGGTACGCGAATATGCTGCAGGTATAGATTCCTACGAAATCGCTTTCCCTAAAGGGATAATTGATAAAGGGGAATCTGCACTAGAGGCCGCTAATCGTGAGTTACGTGAGGAAACTGGATATGCCGCCAAGCACCTTAATTGGCTACGCACAATGACTTTAGCACCAGGCTATTTTGGTTCTCGTATTGAATTAGTAATGGCTCAAGATTTATATTCATCGCCTTTGCTTGGTGATGAGCCAGAGCCTCCCGAGGTAATTGAGTGGCCTTTACATGCTACTCAAGAATTATTGGAACGACCTGATTTTACTGAGGCGCGCAGTATCGCTGCGCTATTTTTAGCACAAGAGTGGTTGAATAAGAGGAAATAAAATGAATAATAAAAGAGTAAGAGTCGCCATTACCGGTGCAGCCGGACAAATTGGTTATGCTTTATTGTTTCGTATCGCTTCTGGACAAATGTTTGGTCCAAATACTGAAGTAGAATTAAATTTATTAGAGCTCGAAGCGGCTCTTCCTGCCTTAGAAGGCGTAGCAATGGAGCTTGATGATTGCGCTTTTCCACTATTAAAGCGTATCGTTTGTACTTCAGAGATGAATAAAGCAATGGATGGTATTAATTGGGCTTTATTAGTCGGATCTGTACCACGCAAACAAGGTATGGAGCGTTCTGATTTATTGAAAATCAACGGCGGAATTTTTACCACGCAAGGACAGGCTATTAATGATCATGCGAGCGATGATGTGCGTGTGTTTGTGGTGGGTAATCCTTGTAACACCAACTGTTTAATTGCAATGCATCACGCCAAAGATATTCCTAATGAACGTTTTTTTGCAATGACTACTTTAGATGAACTAAGAGCTCGTACTCAACTGGCTAAAAAAGCAGGCGTAGATATCAGCGCTGTAAGTCAAATGACTATTTGGGGAAATCATTCATCGACTCAATATCCTGATTTTTATAATGCGAAAATTAATGGTGTTTCTGCAGCTGAAGTCATTAAGGATGAATCTTGGCTAAAAGAGACTTTTGTTTCTACTGTACAACAACGTGGTGCTGCGATATTAAAAGCCCGTGGTCTTTCTTCAGCAGCTTCTGCTGCTAATGCTATTATTAGTGGAGTCAATCATTTAATTACAGATACTGCTGCTGGTGAATCCTTTTCAATGTGTCGTCCATCTAAGGGTGAGTATGGCGTCGATGCAGGACTAATCTTTTCAGTACCTTGCCGTACTGAAAAAGGAACTGTAAAAGTAGTGGAAAACTTATCTTTAAATCCCTTTAGCCAAGAAAAATTTAATCTTACTCTGAATGAGTTAAGACAAGAACGCGACATGGTTAAAGAACTTGGATTGTTAGATTAAGATAAAGCCTTTAGTAAGGTCTGTGACAGGCCTTACTAATTTTAAAAAATGGGTTTAGAAACTCGTTCTTCCCTATAGCTCATAGGTTCTGATACATGGGTTGTCCTATTCGCATAATCCTCACTTTGATATATTTGAAAAAAGACGGAGCTATTTAAAATATCCTTGGCGTGCGCATTACGTAGAAGTGTAGACACAGAGCGTCCATAAGATAAATTATTATTGAGTTTCTTGATTAATAAATTATAGCTAAACCGGTATATTTACCTGTATGATAATTGCTTTTTAACGTTTTATTTATGAAAGCATATAGTTTGGACTTGAGGGATCGCGTAATTGCGACGTATAAAGAAGGGAGGTTAAATAAAACAGAGATTTCTATACTATTCAAG
>CANJQE010000159.1 GCA_947476305.1 Legionellaceae bacterium | reverse complement strand
GCGTAGATTTTGAGGCCCGAAGGGGGATCAAAATCAAGGGGGACCAGGACGGCCAGGGCCGCCGGAGGCATACTTGTCGCCTGTTTTTGTCCCTGCCGGGGACTTGGATGTCCCGGCAGGTTTCTCAAAAACAGGCGACACGCTGCTGACACTTAAAGGAGGAATTTTTTTCCAATGCTCAGTAAAGAAGATTTTATAACCTACTTCTAATTCAGGGTGACCTCCTAAACTAGTCCCAATATAAGTACCAGCAGAACTTAATTCTGTAGCGCTTAGTCCTGAACGTTCTATGGCATGATGAGTGCAATAGAGTGCGTATTGAGCGGCTTTGGGGTAACGCTTGCTTTTATTAAATTGTGGAAGTTGATCTAAACATAAATCTGTAATCTCGCCACCAATTTGTGTTGTATAGGGAGAAGGATCATAGGCTTCAATACGCTTAATCCCGCATCGTCCTTGACTAGCCGCTTGCCAAAATTTTTCAATGCCCGTTCCTAAGGAGGACGTGATTTCCATGCCCGTAATAACAACTCGTTTTTTCATTGATGGTCCTTTTAAACTCTTCCTCTTAAGCGATAAAGAGCAATACTAAAGGTGAGCTTCAAATTAAGTCAAGCTAATTTTTACTACAGATTCTGTAGCGCGAAGTAACAATCATAATTCTATAGAGTCATAAGAACATTTTAAAATTTAAGAAAGGAGAATGGGTTTTAACAATTCAATGTCAATCGACCAAAAATCACAAGCATTTTGAACAGCAAATCCTAAACGCGTGTACAAATTCAATGCTCTTTTATTATGTGTTTCCACATCTAAATTAAGCAAAGGTTTTCCTTCACTTAAGGCATGATTAATACAATGAGCAATTAAGCTAGTACCATATCCCTTGCCCTGTTGCTTGGGGTGAACTGCAATATCAGATAAAGTAGTTCCTTTATCCTCCCAGCGTATATGAGCTTTTCCTATTAGAGTATTCTCATTGAAGGCTAATAGTATTTTATATTCTCTGTTGTCTAATAAATGATTAAATCGATCAGGCAAATCACCATGTTTTTGTGGAAAACAGAGTTCATCTAAACCACATAAAGTAGGAATATCATCTATAGTAGCTATTCTGAACATTAAGTTACGGTTATGTTCAAGAATAGGAGCAAGATCACTTCGTTCCATATAATATTCACTGTGTGAGTAAGCATAACCATTGTTTAATAATAAGCTGTTATTAATACTACTTGGAGTAGAAAAAATTAATTTAAAATAATTTTGGAATTGAATAAGAGGGAGTATCGTTTGCAATAATTGCTTAGCTATACCTTGTTTACGATATGAGGGATGAACTAAAAGACTGATTTCTACAGCATCATCATAAAAAAAATAAACGCTGAGGAAGGCCAGAAGCTGTTCTTGTTCGTAATATAACAAACTTGCGGGAAAGGCTCTAGGCTGAGTTAAAATATGGGTATATAAATTAGGGCTACTTCCGTCCTTTTTTTTACATAGGTTAGCCAACTGTTTTAAGTCATGCAATTGTTGTTCTGTAATTTGATTTGTATTATGAATCATAGAGGCTAATAAGCTAAGTTTATTACTGTTAAGATTAGCTTGTTTTAGACTTCTTTTCCAAAGGAATTAAAATGAAAATTGTAATTAATAAAATTACGTCACAAAAAGAATTAGAAGATTGTCTGAATATTCGTCTCCAAGTCTTTGTTAATGGACAAAATGTGTCCTTAGAAGAAGAGATAGACGGTAAAGACAAAGAAAGTGAGCATTACTTATTAAAAGTAGAGGGGCGACCTGTAGGTGTGGCTCGAGTACGCTTTATTGATAAGGATGCAAAAATTGAACGTGTTGCCATTCTTGAGTCTTTGCAAAACAAAGGATTAGGTAAACAATTAATGAACGCGATTATAGAGGATTTAAAACAGAATTCAGAACTACAGAATGCACGATTAGGATCACAAACTCATGCTATTCCTTTTTATGAGCGCTTAGGTTTTATTGTATGTAGTGAAGAATATATGGATGCAGGTATTCCACATAAGGACATGTACTATCCATTTAATAATGTTGCATAGAGATACTTATGTCTATTGCTCTTTACTGGTTTAGACAAGATCTGCGTTGTCATGATAATCCTGCATTAACACAGGCCTGCGCTAATCATCAAAAAGTAATTCCCATATATATTAAAGAATCTGTACCTAGTTTGCCTATGGGAGGTGCGCAGCATTGGTGGCTTCATCACTCTTTAGGTGCTTTAAAAAACTCCTTGCGACAACATAACTTAGATTTATTTTTAAGACAGGGAGAACCACTTACTTTATTAAAGGACTTGGTAGAGATACATCAAGTTGAAACAGTCTATTGGAATCGCTGTTATGAGCCTAGTCATCGAGTACGTGATGAGCGGATAAAAACCGAATTAAAAACACTGGGTATTAAGGTAGTTAGTTGTAATGGTTCTTTATTGTATGAGCCTTGGGACGTTTTAAATAAAAGTGGGGAGTATTATAAAGTCTTCACCGCTTATTGGCGACAATGTCTCAAGCAAATGCGCGCCAGGGCACCTTATGAAATTAGGGATTGGCCACAATTGCATTCTATTGATTCTGAGACCTTAGAGCATTGGCAACTTCTGCCTAAAAATCCTGATTGGGCCTCCGGTTTTGCAGAGTACTGGCAACCAGGCGAACAAGGTGCCTGGAAGAAGTTGAATGAGTTTCTTCTCAATGGGCTAGGTGATTATAAAGAGAGGCGGAATAGACCAGATCTTGAAGCTACTTCTCGTCTTTCGCCTCATCTTCATTTTGGTGAACTTAGTCCTCAACAAATATGGACGGCAGTACATAATCAGCTACATGATTCTCATTATACTCTGTCTTCAATTGAGAGTTTTTTTAGTGAATTGGGATGGCGAGAGTTTTCCTATTATTTACTTTATCATGTACCAAAGCTTCCTGAGCATCATTTTAAAACATCTTTTGATTCTTTTCTTTGGGAGGACAATCCCCAGGCTTTAATATTGTGGCAAAAGGGTATGACAGGTTATCCGATAGTTGATGCAGGAATGCGGGAGTTATGGTGTACCGGCTATATGCATAATCGAGTGCGGATGATCGTCGCATCTTTTTTAACTAAAGATTTATTGATTGATTGGCGCCAAGGAGCAGCTTGGTTTTGGAATACTTTATTAGATGCTGACTTAGCTAATAATTCGGCGAGTTGGCAATGGGTTGCGGGCTCAGGAGCGGATGCAGCACCTTATTATCGTATTTTTAATCCAGTCCTGCAGGGAGAAAAATTTGACCCAAAAGGCAACTATGTTAAACGTTGGATTCCTGAATTATCATCGTTACCCAGTCAATGGATTCATTGCCCGTGGAATACGCCTAAGTCTCTTATTGTGCCTAGTGCTTATCCAGCACCGATAGTTGATCATTCTGTAGCACGACAACGAGCTTTAGAGCGTTATAAGCAGTTGAAATAAGCGTTTACTCAATTAAGAAAAACACGACAAAAAGTAAACTTAGTGCGATCACTAAGGGATTAATTTTTTGGCGAGTAATTAGTTTTAATAGTGTGTAAAGAATAATTCCTCCTCCTATACCATCAGCGATGGAAGAGGTAAATGGAATCATCATAATAGTCACCATACAAGGTGCTGTTTCGCTAATATCATCTAAGGTCATTTCGGTTAAATGTTTCATCATGCAGCAGGCAACATAGAGTAAAGCAGGACCAACAGCAAAGCTGGGAATCATTTTAGCCAGAGGAAAAAAGAACAGCATTAGAATAAAACCGGCGGCAATGACTAAAGCGGTTAGTCCTGTTTTTCCACCGGCTTTTATTCCTGTAGCGGATTCAATGTAAGGAGAGGTGCTGGCTGAGCCTAATAATCCTGCTAAGGTCGATGCAGCGGCATCAGCAGTTAAACTATGGCTTAAACGTTGGGCATAATTACTTTGTTTTCTAAAGATTGTAGGGTTGAGCAAGCCTATGAGCGTTCCTGTTGCATCAAAAACTGCTATTAAGAAAAAAGTAAAAATCGCTTTTAACGCACTTGTTTCACTTAGGCCGGAGAAATTAAGCTTTAAAAAGGTAGGCTCTAATGAAGGAGGAAGGTCTAAAATACCTTGCCAATGGGTTAAACCAAAGATTAGGCTAAGTAGGCTAATAGTTAAAATACCAATAATAATAGCACCTGCTATCTCATAATAATCCAAAATTAAAATAATAAGAAAGCCCAAGAAAAATAAGCCGCATTCTGCAGTTTTAATAGAGCCTAAACGCATTAAACTTTGATGATCGCCAACAATAATATGATTTGTTTTTAAGGAAATTAATGCGATTAATAAACTAATCCCAATAAGAATGGCAATTTGTAAATTATTCGGTATCGCTTCAATTAATAGTTTTCTTAAGCCAGTAAGCGTCACAATAAAAAATAATAATCCAGAAATGAAAACCATGGCTAAAGCATGTTGCCAATCTATTCCCAAACCTTGAACGACACTATAGGAAAAATAAATATTTAAGGCCATGCCTGGCGCTACGCCTATAGGAGTATTGGCGATAATTCCGGTAAGGGCACAGGCAAAGGCGGTAACTAGGCAGGTTGCCGTAAATACAGCACCTTGGTCCATACCTGCGTCATGCAAAATAGAAGGATTAACAAAAGCAATATAAACCATGGTAAGAAAAGTGGTAATACCTGCTAATACTTCTGTTTTTAGTGAAGTATCTTTTAAAAAATAAGCTTTTAAAGTAGACATCTAAGGTCCTAGAAATGAAAATTCATTACTGCAATAACTATTTCTAAAGTAATCAGAATAATAATAATAATTTCTAAATTATGGCTATGACTACTGTCTAAATAGCCATTAAACATATCAAAAATTTCATTCAAGGTATCTAAACGGTGATTTATCGTATTGACTCGTCTTTGAATATGAAGATAGCGCTCCAGCATTATAAAATGATCTTCTAAGGTCGGGTGTTGCCAAAAATATTTAGGATGATACAAAAAATTACTAATTAAATTCAGTTCACTTTTTGCTCCGAGGATTTCCCCTATTACTTGTTGGATTTGTTTACGTTTAATAGGCATTTCACCGCTATGCGATAAACTTTGAATCATAGGGTTATATTTCTCAATGAGTGCTTCAATAATGGTTTCAAAATATTGTAATTTTACGGATTGAGAAAATCCATAAGATAAACTCAGTTTCAGTTCATCACTTCCATTTTCAAGCATTAAACAATCAACATCAAAAAAATCATGAGGCTCAATAGCAGTTTTGGCCCCTAATTGGTAATGAAATTCATCATGAACCAATAAAGCGATAGGTTTATCTACTAAGCCCTTAATCGTATTTAAGTACTGATTGATTTCATAACGTTTAATTCCCCAAGAGACAACAGTGCCATTTTTAAAAATAAAAACGGTATACTGTGGATTATCACAGGGGGTTAATTTTAAAACATCACGAGTCTTTACCGAAGTGTAGGTATTCGGAGCCAGTTTAAAATGATTATCTAAACGGGTTAAATCTATGGTCTTGGCTACACAGAAACTTAAACATTCCATGGTACTCAACTCTAAGCGGAATCTGGCATTTATTTTTAGTAAATGCCATTTAATTTTAGGTAATTATACAGTAAATTTATGTATTACACACTATCCGCAGTTTCTCGTCCCGCATAGGCTTTTCTTTTATCAGTAGCGCCACTTAACCATTGAGGGCAAACTTCCAAAATCTCAGAGATCTTTTCCAATTCCACTTTATTAGGTAAAGCATGGCCAAAAATTAAAGCATTAGCTAGGTGGCGAGTGACACCAAATACTTTGGAAACGGCCTTTGTTTTTTCTACTAAATCCTCAGGGAAACCTACGGTCGCTAATTCACGATTAAAGCGTTGGGAAAACACTTTGATATTCATTTTCTCACTCCATGAAATAATTTTAAGGTGTCTGCAATAGACTCTTCCATATACCCGTCAATCCTTGAACAAGGTATTCTTGTTATAACTTATTTTTTTTCAATAGCAAAGTTTTTTTTAATAAAAAAGCGATTATTTATCATTACGTTACTATTTTTTGAACAAAAAAAACATCTAAGATTAGATTCTAGGGAGCGGGCGGTTAGCTTTTAATAATATTGATAACGCTATTGGCATAAGCTATCCCATCAAGATAGGATTGTACTAGATCTTTATTATCAATACCGGAATATTGTAATTGCTTAAAATTTGCCTCCTCATAAGCGATTGTAAATTTTAAAATTTTACCTAATTCACCTACATGATGCAGCAGTGCTTCATTTAACACTTCACTTAATTGGATTCTATCTAAGAGTAAAGACATGGGTTCATTTAAAATAGCATCTAGAGTAGATAAAATACCAACAGTATAGGCTTGATGAGGATTGGGATAATGAATGGCTCTTGCTAGCGATTCACACATCTTAGCGCGAATTAAGGTTCTTTCTAATAAATCAGGGGCAATGTCATCAAGACTCGCTAATAAGAGCAGAATAATCCAGTTACGAATTTGGACCAAACCAAGCTGAATAATCGCATCCATTAATGATTCAATCGCTGCGAGCCATGGAGAGCCGAAGGCGCGGGCGAGTAGTCCCTGGTAGCCTTAGGGCCGGATGTTTTTCCGCAGGGAAAATATAAGGCCATACGAAAAGGCGTCAGTCATTGGGGAGCGTAGATTTTGAGGCCCGAAGGGGG
>CANJQE010000158.1 GCA_947476305.1 Legionellaceae bacterium | reverse complement strand
GGTATTAAACCTCTCTTGTTTTTAGCTGCTATGGCTGCTAGAAACTCAAACTCTCATCTTAAGCTCTATTATGAGTCTCTTATCAAGAGAGGAAAAGCCAAAATGGTGGCCCTGGTGGCCTTAATGCGAAAAATCATTATCATCGCAAACGCTAGATTAAAAAATGAACAAATTAAAATTGGAACAACATAGTTGATCCACATCGGAGCTTCCTTGCAATACTGTTCTAGTGATGTGGTCACTATTACTTGACCACATCAGTTTGAAGTAATAAGCTATCCCTACATTTGATGAACAGTTGTATCTCTAATTTGAGCAGGTTTTATTAAACTCATCTCTTAATTCGCTAATAATATTATCTGTAGAAGTGCCATTCTTTTGCTCTCTAGAAGAGCGTTGAAATAAACTTAATCTATGAACTTGTGTATCTTGATTCTTCTCAGATTTAATTGCTTGTTCAATCTGTTGTTGGGTAATTAGCTTTGTTGTTTGTGGATCATTAGCTAAAACAAATAAAGCGCCGATCGTTGCACTTCGTTTATCATTTAATCCTAACCAGGAGAAGAAAAAATAAAACCAGGATTGAGTTTGATAGTGATTAACAATTCTTGCTAAGCTGCTTTTATCTATAGTATTTTCTTTTGTGTTCGAAGAAGCATCTAAGGCAGAACTGAACATTCCTACTGAGGAAGGGGCTTGTGTGGTTAGATGTATTGGATCTAATAACTCATCTCTATCTGCATACTCTGTTATAACGGCTTCTAATTCCTTTGTGTTCGAGGCAGAACTGAATATTCTTGCTGAGAAAGGGGCTTGTAAGGTAGTCAAATGTATTGGAATTAACTCATTTCTATCCGCTGGTTCTGTTATAGCGACGTCTAATTCTTTTGGTCTAGTATAATTTGCACATCAATTTGAGCTTCCGTATCATCGTCAAATTTTCCTAGCTGTATTTTAATTTCCTGAAGGTATCCTTTATTCAAATTAAGAACACGACGATGAAGTGTATCAATAATTAAACTCTCTGCTTCTTCCAGATCATGCTCCGCAGCAGCAAATTTTCCCTGAAAGGCATACGCAATAGCTCTCTTGCAAAGTACAGTAGAGTTATTATGATACTGCTGCTCATTAAGAAGTTGATTTACTACACGTTCCGCCTCATTAGCAGAGGCTTTTATTTGCGAAATTGCTAAGTCTTTATCAATTTCTATAGACGCTCCATTTTTATGAGCAAGAAGGGCGTCGAAATAAACTGTGGCCTGATCAAGAAGATCTGCAGCATAGGAAAAAATTAGCCCAGATGTTTCCCCTCGCTTAATATTTTGATCGAGCACTTTAAGTTTTTCATCGAGTTGTTTTTGAGTGACAAAAGTGTATTTCATGATAAATCACATATAAATAGTTTATTTATTGTACATGCGGGGTGTGGTGTAGTCAATGAAAATTTAGATTATTTAAGTTATTTTATATTTATTTATTGAAATTTAATTAATGAAACCCAGGTAAACTCTCAGCTTCTCCCAAAGATGACTGCTTAAATCGTAGTGCTCAGAAGTGGGCTTTTAGTCAAGTTTTGAAAGCAAATATGTTGGTGTTTCTTTGTTGCGAAAAATGAAAACCTTGATTTATCGGAGCTTAGCCACATAACCCCAATAATTCATTAAAGAGATTTTTTTAATCTTTTTGCACTGTTGAATAGCATCAAGAAATTCATCTTTCTGCTGGTGGTTGGAGGCAATAATTACCATATTGGCGCATTTCTCTACGGGGATAACCATGGTATTAGTAAAATGTTCTTTGATTAATTGAAAAATCGCATACTGTTCTTTTGAGTTGGCCAAATTCACGGCTAAAAAGCCATTTTCTTTTAAGTTATTTTTGCATTGAAGAAAAAAATGCGTACTGTTACATTCTGGAGGAAAAGATTGGGCATTATATAGATCAACCATTATGTGACCAAATTGCTTGGTATTTTGTTCTAAATAAAGTTCTGCGGGTTGGTGAACAAGTTCTAAATTGCTTAGTGAATCGATCTTAAAATATTTTTTTGCTATATCAATAACTTCACTACTGATTTCAACAGCAGTAATAGAAAAAGGAAAAGAAGAGAGTCCATGGACCACGCCAGCACCACCTAGACCTAATATACAGGCGTCCTCAGGTTGATTACGAGTCATTAAAGTAAGTGCTGGTACATAATATAAAATGGGACTTTTTATCATTATTTTATTAATAACCGTTTGCAAGACATCACTATCTAAAGTAAGCCAGCGGTATAAAATATTGTCATAGACTTTATAACCAGAAGGTGAGGTATAAATACATTTGCCAAATTTTGTAAACCATCTCATTAAGTTAATTCACGTTGAAAAGGATAAATGGAACCCAACTTTAAAATTTGTGTTAACTCATCTAAAGCAGAAAAAATCTCATTAATTAAAAGGGGATCAATCAGATCCTTTATTTTTAATTCAGTGCGATAATGTTTTACTACCCATTGCTCTAAAGTATCTAATAATTGATTATCGACTAGTACCTTTTGGTGCATTGCTGTTAGTTCCTTTTCATTTAAGGGAACTCGTAGTCGTAAACAAGCAGGCCCGCCTCCATTACGCATGCTTTGTCTTAAATCTAAATAATAAACTGAAGAGATAGGATTACTAGAGTCAGCAAGTACTTCATCCATACAGTTTTTGATGCGTTCGTGATTTTGACACTCGATTGGTGCAATTAAAATCATTTCCTTTGTATTGGGAAGAGTAATGAGTTGTGAATTAAATAAGTAGGTTTGTACAGCGTCTTCAAGACTAATTTGCTTTGCCTTTAATTCGATAATTGTTAGAGGGAAAGACGCTTTTTCTCTTAATTCCCGCAGTACGACTGCTTGTTCATATAAAGCCTGTTCATGAATAAGATAAACTGACTCATTAGCCACGGAAATCACATCATTATGAAAAACACCTTTATCAATTGCTTCAGGATTTTGGCAAGCAAAAATCAGCTGTTCAGGATTTAAAAGATGATTGCGTGCTATTGCTTCACTTGCCTCTCTAGTTTGTCGGGCTGGGTAGAGTTTAGGGCCAGGGCTAGTGGCCTTCATGGCTTTTTTACCGTACACAAAAAGATTAATACCGGAATGTTTATGACTTTCACATAAGCGATTATGATTAGCAGCCCCTTCATCACTGGTAATAGATGATTTTGGTAATAGAGAATGGTGTTTAAAATACTGCGGATCTGCAAAAATAAAAGAGAGTAATTGCTGGGAAAAATCGGCTTCATGATGGCGGTGTAAATTAGAAACTAAATTGGCTGCGGTGAAGTGAACCTTATGATCTTGGCTATCAATACTTGCAGAAACAGTGGCCGCATTAGCGGTCCACATGCTCGAAGCAGAGTAACAGGCATTAAGTAATTCCGGCGCTGTTTTATAAGCTTTGCTAATTTGCTGTTCGGCTGTTCCATGAAAGCCTAATTGATCCAATAAATGTAAATTAGGGCGCTGATGAGGTGGTAAAATACCTTGTGTCAAACCCATATTAAAAAGCAGGCGCATCTTTTCCAAACCTTGTAATGCTGCTGCTTGTGGATTTGAGATCGTTAAAGCATTGCTAGTAGAGGCAACATTGCCAGCAGCCAAGCCTGCATAATTATGGCTAGGACCTACTAGCCCATCCATATTGAGCTCATATACATTCATCATCATTTATTCCAAGCTAATTCCAGGTAGTAATTGTTCAGGCTTGCTCAATACAGCTTGTTCCATACTGGCTATAGGATAAGCGCAGTAATCTGCTGCAAAATAAGCACTAGGTCGATAATTACCACTGCATCCTACGCCACCAAAAGGTAAATTACTGGCAGCGCCAGTAATAGGGCGATTCCAATTAATTAACCCCGCACGTACTTCTTGGTAAAATTGTTGGTAATGCTGTTTATTGTCACTTAATAAGCCCGCTGATAAGCCGTATTTAGTATTATTGGCTAGGCGAAGAGCATCATCAAAATGTTGATAACGATAAACTTGTATTAGTGGTGCAAAAATTTCTTCATCCGGAGCGTTAGCTACTTCTGTCATATCAATAATGCCTGGAGACAATAAACCGGTGTATTCAGTGATTAAATTCATTGCTAATAAGGCTTTGCCGCCTAATTCAATAAGAGATTTTTGCGCGTGTAAATGTTTTAATGCTTGCGCATAACTGATTACTGGGCCCATAAAGGGTTCAGGTGTCGTATCAAAAGGGGCGACTTTAATTCTTTGGCTTGCATGAATTAAGCGGTTAAGAAATTCATCACCTAAGGAAGAATTAGGAATAATCACTCGGCGTGCACAAGTACAACGTTGTCCTGCAGTAATAAAAGATGAAAGCAAGGTATGATAAACAGCGGCATCTATATCCTCTAATTCATCAATAACTAAAGGGTTATTTCCACCCATTTCTAAAGCTAAAATAACTTCGGGCCTGTTGCTAAACTGCTGATGAATTTTTAAGCCAGTAGCATAACTACCAGTAAAATATACTCCTTGAATAGTTTGTGCTAATAAACTTTTACCACAAGAAACATCCCCTTGTAGGCAATTGATGACACCCGAAGGTAAGCCACTGCTATGCCAGCAATTCATAATAAACTCAGCTACGGCAGGCGTTTGCTCACTCGGTTTATAAAGTACTGTATTCCCTGCTAAAAGAGCTGGAACAATATGGCCATTACTCAAATGAGCTGGAAAATTAAAAGCGCCTAATACGACAACAACACCATGTGGCTTATAACGTAGGCAGGCATTCGCTTCTGCAGTGGACGTTTCCTTAGGCCAAGTTCGTTCTTGATAGGCTTGAATCGATAAGTTAATTTTTCCTATGACGGCATTAACTTCAGTTTGCGATTCCCATAAAGGTTTACCTGTTTCTAAAGAAATAAGCTGAGTTAAGAGCTGTTTGTTTTTTTCTATCTGTTGCGCAAATTCCTTGATTTTTTGGCTTCGTTCTTCAAAGCTTTGATTAGCCCAAGCAGGTAAAGCTTTATGAGCTGCTTCATAAGCTAAGGAGATTTCTTCCTCTGTCGCCACATTCCCTTGCCAAAGTAAGGTGCCATAAGCTGGATTAATAGATTCAAGTATTGTTCCTTTACCTTTTACCCAATGCCCATTAATGTATTGTCCATTACTTGAGATCACTGTTGACATTCTTATTCCTTAAGCAATTATTGGGAGATTATGAGCTTGTAAAGGTCCTATTCTAAGCTCATCTCCACATTGAATTTTTAATAAATCGGCTGCTTCTTTGCTAATAGTAAAGCTATTCTGTTCCATATTAAGTAAGGCGCTGCTAATAGTTGATCTAAAGTTTAATTGATTATTAGCTAATAAAAAATCATGGTTGCTTACTTCATCACAGATATTTCTGACCACCATTACGCGACTATGAGCAATAGTTTTGATTTCATTTAAGGGCGATTCAATGGTAGGTCCTGCATCAAAAATATCAATGTATTTGTTATAACGAAAACCTTCTTTTAATAAAATATTCATTGCAGGAAGGGCGGAAGGATGTGGTTTGCCGAGAGCTAATTGTGCCTCTTGAGGAAGCAGAGGAACATAAATAGGATTTCTTGGCATTAAATCGGCAATAAATTGTTTATTGCTTGCTAAGGTAAGTCTATCTGCTTGCTCAAAAGACATATGAAAAAAATGACTTCCTACGTGCTCCCAAAAAGGAGATTTGCCTTCTTCATCACTAATACCGCGTAATTCAGCAATCACTGTGGAGGCAAAACGATGAGGAGCATGAGCCATGAAAAGAAAACGTGCTTTTGACAATAAAAGCCCATTATTATTTTTACGTGATTCTGGAAGTAAAAAAAGTGTACATATTTCACTATGACCTTGATTGTCATTAACTAAGCTTAATACTTCATAATCACTACGAATGTTTAATGAGTGACAAATTCGAGTTCTTTTAGATACTTTGTAAGAATAAAAAGGCACGCGATGACCGATACGTGCTTCAATGGCAGAAGTACCTACAATTTTATTAGTGACGAGATCTTCTAAAACGAATAAATAATATTCATTATCCGGTTTTTCTACTTCTTTTTTATAGGATTCTGTAGACCATAATATTCTTTTTCTAAGTAAGCTTTTATTCTTAGGCAAAGTAGTCATGCCAATACCACTATCCTTTGCTAAAAAATAGATTTGTTCCATATCTGAATCTTGGGCGCAACGAAATAACATCATTTTTGTAAATCCTCAAGTCCACCCTGAGCTAAATCCATTAAAAGTAAGGCACTTAATGACGCACGCTCTGATAAACTGTCTAATAATATATATTCATCAGAGCTATGAATCGCACCACCTCTAACGCCCAGGGTATCTAATACTGCCAATCCATGTTGCGCTAAATTATTTCCATCACAACAACCACCACTGTCTTTCCAATCTAGCGTTAATCCTAATTCTTTTCCTACTTTTTGTAGACGGGTAAAAAGACGCTCTGTTCCCTGACATACTTTTTTTACCGGTCTAGTAAAATCTCCATGTACCGTTAATGCATAATCTTTACGTTTTAAGCGATTAACAATGATATCGAGTTGTTCTCTTACCCAGAATTGATCTTCTGGCATTCCAATGCGTATGTCCAGTTGTGCTACTGCTTTATCCGGTACTACATTTAGGGCTTCACCACCAGCAATTTTACCGACATTGATGGTGACGCCATTTCGTTGACCATTTAGGGCATGAATGG
>CANJQE010000157.1 GCA_947476305.1 Legionellaceae bacterium | reverse complement strand
TTGAATAGTATAGAAATCTCTGTTTTATTTAACCTCCCTTCTTTATACGTCGCAATTACGCGATCCCTCAAGTCCAAACTATATGCTTTCATAAATAAAACGTTAAAAAGCAATTATCATACAGGTAAATATACCGGTTTAGCTATATAACGCCAGGCCGCTATGGCTGCTAAATAAGCGGCTTCTTTCATTTGTTTAGGGCTTAAATGAGATAGTCGGTATTCCTCAGCCACTATCGCAGGCCAAGCTGATTGGGGGACTAAACACCACTCCGGCCAATCAGGAATATCTTCTTGCTTCATGCGAAAATCATCTATTAATTTCCAGGTATTAGGGAATTGTTCGTTGATTATTTTTAAATGGTGATAAGGGGACATTATTTTATTCCTCCATAAACGCCGCGTACTTTATAATCCACACTAAATTGTTGCGGCATTATTATTAATGATAGGAGGGGATGTTCTTTTTGCAATCAAGGAAATCCTTGATTAGTACTTAATAGATTGATGATGAAAGAAGCAAAAATGGTCAAATATAAATCCTAAAATACAGTTATCCTTATTTTGTAATCAAGTAAATGAAGTGGATATTATGAATTATCATGCGCAATTAAATAGAGTGATCGATTTTATTGGTCAACATCTTGATGAGGAGCTTTCCTTAGAACGCTTAAGTGGGATTTTTTATATTTCAAAATTTCATTTCCATCGCTTATTTACATCCTTTACTGGTTTGTCTTTACAACAATACATTCGCTGGTTGCGTTTAAAACGGGCGGCACATCAACTGTTGATTGATAAGGATGAACCTATTATTAACATTGCAATGAATGCAGGCTTTGAATCCCATGAAGCTTTTTCCCGCATCTTCAAGAAAACTTGTGGACTTAGTCCAAGCCAATATAGACGGGCTTGCGGTTGGTCCTATTGGGAGCAATTGCCCTATTCTTTGCCAAAACAAGGTAAAACACCAATGAACGTAGATATAAAAAATAAGGATAAAATCCGTTTAGCAGTTGTAGAACATCGTGGCGATCCTAAACTGATTGCTGAAAGTGTAAATCAATTAATCACTTGGGCAAAAGCACAAACCATGAATTTAAAACCCAATCCAGGAGAATCTTTTGCTTTTGCTTATGATGATCCTCATAGCACTCCTGCCGCTGATTTTCGCCTTGATTTAGGAATAAAAATACCGCAACACCTAAAGCTTACTGGCAATATAGTCGAAAAACACTTACCCGAAGGACGTTATGCAATTACCATGCATAAAGGCTCTCGGACTGAAATTGGCGATGCTATCTATGCTTTTTATCGTGATTGGTTACCTCATTCTGAAGAGGAGCTTGGAGATTTGCCTTGTATTTTTTGTTATCACAATTTTGAACATGAAGTTGCAGAAACAGAATTACTGACAGAATGCTGGTTTTTACTTAAATAAAATGAGATATGCAGGGGAATGTAGCCCGCTATTAGACAACGGCGTAATACGGGGATGGCGTAAGATGAATGCACGAAACTCCCGAATTACGCGGCCCTAATACCGGCTACAAAACCTTAACTTAACGTCAGTTATCGATAAGGGTGTTTTAAAAATTAGGTTGGGTCGTTGACCCATAGCCGTCCAGCTAAGGAGTTTAGTCTTGTGGTGAAATCTTAAACGCATCAACAGTCAGCCCCCTCGCCCGCGCAAAAAATTAGAATAAAATCAGTACTTAATCGCGGAAGAGGGCGTGTAAATTGCTCATTTTGAGCCTAAGGGTTAAGCAAAAACATTTTTCATGAATATTTGTGAAATAAAATATTTTTTAATTTTTTCCAATATCTTGGTTGTTCTCGAGTTCATGCTTTAACCCTCTGCCCTCTCCCACGATTAATATCATTGTCAAATTTCTTGCGCGGGAGAGGGGTAGTACTGTTTAAGTTTTAACATTAATCTATAAATTAAAAGTTCTTACCTTGACGGCTATGGGGCAACGACCCAAACCTACTCTTTATTTGCTCCTATTTCTTATCCAGAACTCCCGTTAAATTAATGGCAAATATCGCCCTCCTCAGCCCGAACGGTTAAGGGTAAAGACCTAAGTCAAACAATCTGCTTATCCAGAGTTCGCGTTAAAATAAGACAAGGAATTAGCTCAACAAAACTTAGGTATTTTCTAAGTCCGGGTAGATTAAACATCTAACTTAAAAGGCGTTAATTAGTACATAAAGTTAAAAAAATTTTATCTCTTGGCCGTAGAAATTAGGGAAATTTTTACATACACTGTCCTTGTTTTTTTCAAAGTCCAAGGAATTCGTTATGAGTAATTATTTAAGGATAGGCTTATTCTCCATCCTATTATTTTCTTCTGTACATGCAAGCACTTTAGGCCATATGACGGTTGCTGATCCTGTTTTAGGAAGCCGAACCGTGGTCTATGAAGAACTTAATGGTTATGCGGTAGTAGAAGGCGACATTTTATTAGGTAAATTAGCTAAAATGAATCATCAAGGGGCAGTGATTACTCCTAAAGTGGGTGGTTCACGCTGGCCTCATGGCGTTATTGCCTATGAAATTCATGAAGATCTTCCCTTCATGAATAAATTAGCGATCCTACAAGCCGTTGATCACTGGCAAAAACACAGCCATTTAGAGTTTGTAGAACTAACTTCAAAAAATCGTAGTGAGTATCCTGATTATATTTCCTTTATATCGGCTCCTGGTACGACCTGTTCTTCTTATGTTGGTCGTCAAAAAGGCAAACAAGAGATCAATTTATCGCCTCGTTGTACCACGATGAACACGGTTCATGAAATTGGTCATGCTTTGGGTTTATGGCATGAGCAATCACGTGCGGATAGGAGTTCTTTTGTACGTATTGTTTGGGAAAATATTGAAGAAGAACAAAAATATAATTTTGATCAACATTTAACCGATGGTAAAGATTTTGGCGATTACGATTATCAATCCATTATGCATTATGGCCCTTATGCTTTTTCTAAGAATGGCCAAGCAACAATTATTCCTTTGATGGACGGAGTGGAGATAGGACAACGCTCTCATTTAAGTGAAAAAGATATGGTTGCTATTAATACCATGTATCCCGAAAATTAATTTTTGAAATGTGCTCTCTAGGCTGAGAAGCCCACTATTTTAGTTGGGCTCCGCAGCTCTAGAAGTCTAATCAATAAATAAAGTGTCACTCTTACTCCAATGACTAAGCCTACTGCTATTAAGTTAACGTAATAGTATGGACTCACTACTGACTTCTCTGCGCGAAGGAGGAGATCCATTGCTAATCAAGCTATGTAGCCAACCAAAAAATGGATTCCCGATTTCTCGGGAAAGACCAATCTTTTAAATTAACTGCGGCGGCCTTAAGTAGCCCCCACAAGGGAACTATTTAAGCGGGAGAATAGGATAAATACTCTGCCTCTGGCTCCGCAATTGGCCTTGCTAAAGCCAGTTGTTTCACCTCTTTATTTGCCTGATGCTGCTCATAAGAATGGAGCAATTCATAACCTAAATATACTGCCGTTAATGCAAGAGCTGCTGGCCAACAAATGGCATAAGTTGTGATGAGGAGTAAAGGAACAAAGGTATTTTTAGCCATCGCAAAAATAAAGTCATTTCGTGCTGTCTCATATTCCTTTAAAGCCACTGCTAATTGAGTATTTGTTAACTCAGCTTGCTCTAATCTTAAACTTTTATCCTTAAATTGAGTATAGGTACCTATAGAGAAGTACATCGCTACCGCTACTGCACAAACAAAGAACGAAGCCGCTACTAATAAAGGAGCGCTTACTAACATTGATGCTGTAAATCCTGCCATTAATATGGCTGCAGCTGCAGCCATAAAATAGAAGGTTGCTTCTTTAGTTTTCCAATTGAATTCTAATTCTCTAAGTTGCTTATTTAATAAATTAATATGAGCTAATCTTTGTTCAGGAGTCATACCCTTACATTGTGCTGAATCGCTATATTGCGCAATTTCCTCTAAATATTGTGCCTTTTTCGTGAAGTATTCTTCTTTGGCCAACTTACATTTATAAAGAGCCATACCTACATCAAAAGCGAGGAAGACCGCAGTGAGATACCCTGCAATAGGACCAGGGATCCCAGAAATTTGGTTAAAATTAGTTAAAAAATTCACCGTAGCCCATACTAAGTCATTGGCAAAATTACAATGCCTTTTATAAAGCTCATGCTTAAAACGCTCAAAACGAGTGGTTTTTTCTGGACTGTGTCTTGTAGTTTCAGTAATTGCCGTTTTAATTTGCTCTGCTGTTAGACGAAGCGAATTTTTATCATCTAAATACTGTTTTAAAATAGTCCAGTCACCCGTCCATTTTAATGCTTTCCCAGTTTTTGGCACATAGTAAAGACTGTCATCCACCAGAATATAAGTATTACGATAAGCTTCAATGCTTACAGCGCCTGGCAAACGCTCCATTTTATTCACTTCACAACCGTTTTCTGCACCTTTTTCTAATTCTGAAGGAAAAAAAGTATGCTTAATTAATAAACCGCCATCAATCATAAAACGCGCAAGGAAAAAGCCCACACTAAAATAATTAATGACGCCGGTGGGCGCCTGAATAGTAGAAATAATTTTATCTACATCAGTATGAGTTCCTAAAATCACATCCAGTTTATCAATAAGATGAAGATCTTTTGCTATGGTCAAACCTTGGGTCAGGGTTAAACGACAAAAGACCCAATAAATACGGCATAAATTAGCATAAGCTACATAATCTCTAATTTGCGATAGATGATAAGGCGCAGTGCTTAAATTGCGATAACTGGATAAAAAGGACTGATATAAGGATTGAATAAAGTCTTCTTCTACCTTTGGTTCCTCTGCTACTTCTTGCTTTAAACGTTTTTTTATTTGCTCTTTTTGCTCTTTGTATTGTGCCTCTTTACCAGGTTGTCCATAAGCACGATGAAAATGCTCTAACAAGGATGCACAGTAATAACAGTAAAGCCAGAAGGGTTCTTTGTTGGTAGGATCTTTTTGTAAGAGCTGAAACATTTGGGTAAATTCGGTTTCTAATGCCTGTTGATTAGCTAGAATGAACGAATAATCAATAGCTTGCGCGCGCGCCTCAGCGAACTGAATTGAACTTTGGGGATCTTTAATTACAGACATTTGTGAGAAAAACTGATGTTTATCTCTGCGAAAGGCGGCACTTGAACTCGAATAAACCATAATCACAACTCACAAAAATTATACAGCCTTTTAAGTTATCATTTGGAATAGTGTTTTACAATACTTTATGACTTATTTTTTTGCACACTGAATTATTTGGACCAGAAACAATACTATTTCGTCTACTTTATATAGCTTTGCTCATAGGTCTATCAGGCTCAGCTACGAAGGCCTCTTTAGGCTGTATCATAAAACTGGCGCCTAGTTCTGCAAAGCCTTGTGTCCTATAAAAGCTATGTGCTTTATCTCTTTTACTATTTGAGGAGAGTGCTAATTTATAACAGTCCATGGATTCAGCCAATTGTAATGCGGCCCGCATCATTAATTTCCCCACGCCTTTACCTTGTGCCTTAGGACTGACCATGACATCTTCTACAATCGCTAAAGATTTATCTTGATGCATTAAACTAGGGATGATGAGTAAAGCAAAAGTGCCCACAATCTGTTGCTCAGCAAGAGCAATATAGATTTTATAATGAGGGTTTGCAGACATTTTATTATAAAGGACGACGGCCTGCTCTAAAGCAAGTACTTTATCATCCATATCAGGCTGTTTGTATAATTCCAAAATTTCATTTAAATCGCTAGATTTTGCCTGCCCTATCTTTATCCCATTATTTTGAAAGCTAAAGGGCTCATTAGCCCCAGCCTTTTTCACCGTATTCATCACAAAGCACAGACCATGCTGGCTCAGACCAGAGGCATTATTATTTAATAAGTCCTGTACTAATTGCTGGTGACCGGAAACACATAATTTGTAACAATGATCTTTATTGCATTGCTCCAAAGCAAAATCCATTATTTTATTAGCAATACTCCCTTTGCTTACTTCGGAAGAAGCAATGACTAAATCATCAATAAGCCCAGAGGGTGTCCCTTCATGTGCTAAATTATCCATAATCATCAAGCTAAAAGCAGCTACAAGTGCTGAATCTTTAAGGACGACAAAAAGAGTATAACTTGAATATAAGCCCATTTTCTCGAATGAAGATTTTGCTTTTTCCAGTGATAAAGAATCAGGATCGGGCAAAAGCTTGATAACTGCCTCTAAATCCTCTGCTTTAGCTTTTCTAATGGTGAAGGTCATAGGATGAGCTCCCTATTTTTGTCTATTAAGACACTTAATGGCTTACTGAAATATCTAAAGAGGCTTGAATGTTTTTAATCGACTCTTCAGGATTATCCACCTCAATAATAATTCGCGTAAAGGAATTATTTTTGAGATCAATCATAATACTTTTATCGCTATTTTTAACCCCCCAAAAAATTTTTTCACCCTTTTGATAAAAAGTACCGGCGGTAACTACACCAGGAATATTGATCCCTGGTGCGCGAATACCCTTAAAACAACCATTATATTCACCCTTGTAGGCGGCAACGGATACTATATTTTTCAAAGGAATATTCAGTTTATTTTTACAGGTTAAAAAGATTGGGTATTCCTGCGAACGTGAACAGTGATTCTTGCTGATCGTGAACACCTATTCTTGTTTGATCGTGAACACCTAATATTGTAGTACTTTTGCAAGCGAAGAAATTATCTCAGAGTGTTCACGATGACGCAACATCTCTGTTTCGCATT
>CANJQE010000156.1 GCA_947476305.1 Legionellaceae bacterium | reverse complement strand
GATCCCCCTTCGGGCCTCAAAATCTACGCTCCCCAATGACTGACGCCTTTTCGTATGGCCTTATATTTTCCCTGCGGAAAAACATCCGGCCCTAAGGCTACCAGGGACTACTCGCCCGCGCCTTCGGCTCTCCATGGCTCGCAGCGGAGGTAACTACCTCTAATTTTCTGCTTGTCTCATCCATTTTAGATAGCAAAACACAGGCATGCCACATCGGATTAGAATCCGCCTTTTCATCCGTCGCACAAAATGTCACCGCAAATTTCATATCGTCTCCCTACGTTGCTAGATAGAAAAAAATTAAACATTTTTTACTATTTTTATAATATTAATTATTAATGCACAATAGCTCCGAGAAAATAAATCTGGACTTGGGGAAAACTCCAATCTCTTCTTTAAAAGAAGCTTTTCCTAAGTCCAATAAATTAAGCACTAACGAAGGTAAAGAAAATATAGAAATCAAAGAATTACAATGATAACGCTATAGGATTGAGTAAAATAAGAAATAGGAATAATTCTGCAGGTTTTTAGCCTGCAGAGTTTAATAAGAGGATTAGCTATAAATACTACCTGCCTGTACTTGATTAATTTGCTTATAAGCGCTCTTAGCAGGGATAAAATTAGGATATTGAGTGACTAATCGTTGTAAGATCATCCGCGACATTACTTCATCCCCACGATTCCACTCATTTAACGCATCAAGATAAATGCGATCTGCATCGCTACCATTTAAGGCAGGGGAGCTATTCATTTGGATCGGTTCAATAAAACTTACCCGACCTTGATTTGCCTCCATACGCTGCAGTATTTGGCGTGCTTGCTGATTACCATTTTGACTTGCTTGTTCTAATAATTGCTTGCCTTTATCAGGAATACGCTCACCCGCAGTACCCTCTAAATAATAGGTTCCTAATTGATATTGAGCATAAGCATTTTGTCTATCTGCTAATTTTTGATAAAGCGTAGCCGATTGTTTTTGATCTTGATTAACTCCTAAACCGTAATGGTACATACGAGCTAAAGCAAGCATTGCTTTCTCATTGCCTTTATTGGATGCTTCTTGGTAATAAGTGACTGCATCCTGAAAATCAAGTTTAGTAGCAACACCAGTTTCAGATAACAAACCTAAAGTGTATAAAGCGTTGGCATTACCTAAACTGGCCGCTTTTTTATACCAATCTAAAGCCATTTGATCATTGCGCTCTTGGCCTAACCCGTAGAAGAGCATTCCTGCTAATTGATTCATCGCTTCAGGAAATCCTTTGTCAGCAGCAGCAGTGAACAGAGTTCTTGCTTTTTGATAGTCAACTGGAACACCTTTGCCGTATTCCTGCATCAAGGCTAAATCATAAATACCATAAGTATCCTCTTGACTCGCAGCCTGTTCATAGGCTTTTAAGGCTTGAGCATAGTCATCATCTACTGTTTCATAGATAAAACCTAAGGCTACTGAGGCTTTAGCTAATTGCTTTGCTGCTTTCTGATACCATTCTTTAGCTAAATTATAATCAGGCTCACCAACTTGTCCTACTTGATAGAATTGACCTAAGAGGTATTGCCCTAATGCATTGCCTTGTTCTGCAGAAGCAGTATACCAACGCTGAGCAGCAAACGGATCAGGAGTTGAACCTAAGCCTTTATCTAACATATAGGCTAATTTTAATTGCGCGTTAGGATCTCCTTTGTCGGCTAATCCTGTATAAATTTGTTTCGCTTGTTGCAATTTGGCCGGATCAGAGTTTTGCGCACTTTCAGCTAAGTAATAATCAGCCAAAACAATACCTGCATGATTATTTCCCAGCTCATAAGATTTAATTAAGTCTGGTAAAAAAGGTTTATTAGCATCATGTTCTAATACCGCCAAATTGAAATCTGAATAAGAAAATTGAGCAGCAGCAGATTGCTGTAGTAACTCCACTCCTTTATCTTGGTTCAGTGCAATATTTTTACCCGCGATAGTATAGGTACCTAAAATGAATTGACTCACCGGATTAGTTCCAGCTTGCTGATACCAATAAATCGCTTTAGCGGGATCTTGGCCTATACCAATACCACGGTCATAAAGCATAGCCAATAGTAAAGCCGCCTTTTCATCGCCACCATTTGCTTGTTCTTCAGCAACAGCAAAGGCTTTTTGTTGTGTTTCTTGGTCCTCGTCCATTGCATTATAATAAGCCAAAGGTAAATAGGCTTGAGCGACTCCATTATGAGCTGCGCTGGCATATAATTGACGAATTAAAGTAAGTTTATGTTTTTTAACATCAACAGTTAAACCTTGAGTACCCTCATGCGCCAAATAATCGGCTAATTGATACTGAGCGGGACCAAAACCATCTGCCGCAGATAAATAAAGCATAGAGATTGCTTGCTCATGATTCGCTTTGATATACTCTTTGCCATCAACCCCTATTTTGCCTTGCTCTAAAACACGCGCTAAAACATATTGGGCTTCTTTGTTTCCTTTAAAAGCAGAGTCAGTAAGCCAATTTAAAGCCGTTTGATAATCCGCCTCTTCTTTTGCAAGCCCTAAATACAAAATACCTAAGTTGTATTCTGCTCCTAAATGTTGTTGTTCCGCAGCATTTTGATAAAAGACAATAGCAGCTTGATCATTTTGCGCAACGCCAATGCCATACTGGAACATTTGTCCTATTTCAAACTGTGATTGCGGATCACCTAGGATGGCTCTGAAATACATTTGATTAAATACTGTGGAGTAGTTTGCCTGTCGTTGCCAGCCTTCTGTCCATAAGTCCATAAGATCAGCAGTTTGTGGATCAGCCTCTGTTCCATAATAATTGGCGTCTACATAAGGTACTGGTAAATCAAGCCTCGTTAGAACCATGCTGTTTACTTTTTCTAAGGATATAATTTGTGGATTTAAGGGGTATAAAGGATAAATCCATTGATTTGCTGGAAACTCATAATTCTTACCTGCTAAGGCATCATAATAAGCAGTAATAGGAATATCATTAGGTTGTGTTAATTCAAATTGTGGTTTAAAAATATCCTGTCGACTAATCAACTCCATTTGTGGCGATTGATTATAATTATTGTTGCGCCAGGTTACAGGATTTTTCCAAGCACTAAAGATTCCATTCATTTGATAAGGAGTATCTTCCAATTTATCTGTTTTGCCATTGCTTAACCATAATGCAGCTAAAGCAAATGCAGAAACCTGCTTGATTTTGCCATCTTCCACTGCTCGTTTAGACCATTCCTGCGCTAAAGCCTGATTCGCAGCAACTCCTAGTCCTTTTTGATATAAGACTGATAATTCTTTTTGAGCATTAACTAAACCATCTTGTGCTGCTTTTAAAGTCCATAAAAATCCAGCATTAGGATCGTAAATAGGACTTTTTTCCTGCAGGTAAGCATGGGCTAATTGTAAATAAGCTTCAGGATTTTTTTGACTAGCTGCTTGATTAAACCATTCTAAGGCCTTAATACTATCGCCCTGGGTTAAGGCGAGGTTACCCAATTCCCACATAGCAGGAGCATAATTGTGAGCTGCTGCTTGATTTAATAGTGCTGTTCCTTTATTCACATCTTTGGTAACTAATTTTCCAGTAATATAAATACCGGCTAACTTAGTTAGCGCTTTAGGATCCCCACTGGTAGCCGATTTACTTAACCAAATGAGACCTAATTTATTATTGCTTGAATGACGGCTATCAAGAAAATTTTCAGCTAAGGCATATTGGGCCAAAGCATTGCCACTTTTTGCCGCATCAATATAGTAATGAGCGGCAACATCGGTATTTTTCTTAACACCAAGCCCATATAAATAAGCAGCAGCTAAAAATAATTGAGCATTTATATCGCCTTCACTTGCAGCTTGTTTATACCAACGCACCGCTTGTTCTGGATTTTTATCATGCATTAGGCTGTATTTAGCCATCAGTTGAACCGCGGGCAAATAGCCTTTTTCTGCTGATTTGAAGAAATAGCGCATTGCCAAATCGGTATTTTTTAACTGGCCATAACCATAAAGATAGACGCGTCCTAAATAATAATCAGCTACAGCATCTTTTCCTGTTTTACTGATTAGAGGCTCAAGTGCTTTATTATAATTACCCAAACGGTAGGCATTGAAATCATTGTCGGCCAGAGCCTGATGACTTGCTGATGCTGCAAAAAAACATATTAAAGGTACTAAAGATTTCATGAAGACCCCCCACTTTATACAGCACTACACGCCAGGTATTATGCCATAATGTACAACTTCATTGACGGCGCCATTTCGAGTATTACTGTCTACTATCCAGTAATTACCTTTATTATTCAATCCAAATTTAACGTTGACATACTCACATATTTTTATTGTTTCAGCACAATCAAGAATTTGCCCATATTCTTTTTTACCGTCACCTAAACTACAGATGAATTTAACATGCGGCTCACCTACGGCAAGAACAGCCCAGGAAACCCCTCTTATGCTATGGTTGTAACGAGTGGAATACTCACTGTCTTTTTCACGCATTTGATACAAACTAACTGTTTGTGGTAATTTATTGTAAAAGAAATACATGGATTGTAAGGCTCCCTCTTTACCGGGAAAGAGAGACAATATTTTTAAACTTTCTTCATAACCTACAGGTCTACATCCTATGGGAAAACGCGTTTCTTTTTCACTATCAACGGCAGGAGTCGTATTTTTTTTGATAGCAGCGTGAAGAGGAAAGCATAAACACCCACAAACTAACAGGTATGATAGGGTATGAATCCCTTTTTTAGTTATTGTCTTCATCATATTTTCTCACTGTCATTTAATGGACGAACTGTAACCTTAGTACCCTTAAAATTATTACGTTCACTGGATAAATCAACAAAATTTAGATTGAGCCATTTAGCATCTTCAACAAACATGCGTATACAACCATGACTTGCTCTTACTCCTGGGATATCATCAGAACCATGTAAGGCAAATCCCTTATGAAAGTACATACAGTAAGGCATTTTGGCGCCACCTTTTCCGATAGGGAATACATCAGAGCTGCAATGAACATTCTCTTTACTGAATACCCTAAAGATACCGGTCAAGGTTCTACATGATTTACTAGAATCAGAACACTTATCTCGTCCTGAGGAAACAGGGCCCCATAACACTAAATTACCTTGTGCATCATAAGCTCCCCAAGCTAATTTTTCTTGATCAACAATAATTTGCTTTTCTGTTTCACCTTCAAGCTTCACAGGAAAAGGAGCCACATCAAAAAGAGTAAGGTGCTCTAAATTTCTAGGAACTGCTATTTCTTTCCCCGCCCATAAGTGGTTATAAGTACGATTGACTCTTTGGACGATATCGCGTTGTACCGGGTCAGGAAATAAAGTTTCCCAGCTTTGTCCTGAGACAACTTTGAGGCAAGTATATTGGGGATAACCACATAATGCTGTTCCAAAAAAACTTGCAGCATTCACTCCAATCATTGCGAATAACAGAGGAATTATTAAAACTATTCTTTTCATTTCGGCCCCCTCATGTTTTTTTATTTTTCTATGCAAGAATCATGCTGAAAAATAATTTTTTTTATGTTCTTGATGATAAGTGTAGTAACAAGTTGCACCATACACAAAAAGTTTCAAAAAAGATTGCTCTATTTCAATTAGCCTCATTTCTTATTAAGCTTATGAGGCATCATTAAATCAAAATACGTCTTCATCGGATAAGTTAATAGCCCAACGCCGATGGAAACCTATTATCGCTTATAATATACTGATAAATAAAGCAGAAATACATGGGGTTCTTTTGTTTTTGTACAGGAAGTAATGGCTTAACGGAAAAAAATAGTGACTGGTAAAAGCAAAAATAAGACACCCTCAAGAACAATCTTTGCAGGATGATGCGGCAATATTTGGGCATTTCGGAATGTAGGGCTTAATAGGCATTAAGTTACCGGCAAGAATGACTCAAATTGGTTATGGGGCTAATGAAACCGCTCTTGCTGATACTTAAAATCTAGAATTATATTCTGGGGGCGCTTACAATCCCTATTTTACAGTCATCGTCCCTACAAGTTGGAGAGAGATCGCCTGAAGAGTTATTACTGAGCATACTTTCGATTTGTGTTTCAATTGCATGTCGAACCGGATAAGGTAATGCTTCTGAGCATACTTCAAGACAGCGATCCTTTATTGTATTTATTGCAGTCAATCCGAATGCATTACTAAGTATTAACCCCTGACCAAAGTAGGCATTGTGAATTTCCTTGGTAGAATCTTTCTCTAATAATTTAGCCCCATGAAGATGCTTCCAGCATTCTTTATAAGATATAATGCTTTCATCGTACAAGCCAAGTTTTTGATAAAACGTTGCAAGATAAAAATAGCTATTAGCCAGTAATAAGCAGCCTGGGGTTTTGAATTTTTGTATATCGGAACTTTCTCTAGCTAGATAATTGAATAATGTGTCGAGAGGTCCATTTTTAGAGCTATCCTTACACATACTAAGATAGGTATTCAAAATCTCTTGAATAGCATAAAAGGAACTAAATTTTGACTGGGAAAGTGTAAGATACTCTTCATACTTACCATTTTCTTTTGATTTTTCTTTTATAGCAGCTAAATATAAAACATACCCACAATAGAAATCAGCTCTTGATTGTATATCTGGAATCCTAAATTGAAAATATAATGCCACTACTTTTTCGGACAATAAAATTTAGTATTTAATTCCTAAACAGTTAAAATAAGTCATAACATTTAGGAAGCCTTATTAATGAGTAAAAAACAAAAGACGTATACAGCTGAGTTTAAAACTAAAATAGTTTTAGAGT
>CANJQE010000155.1 GCA_947476305.1 Legionellaceae bacterium | reverse complement strand
CCCCCTTCGGGCCTCAAAATCTACGCTCCCCAATGACTGACGCCTTTTCGTATGGCCTTATATTTTCCCTGCGGAAAAACATCCGGCCCTAAGGCTACCAGGGACTACTCGCCCGCGCCTTCGGCTCTCCATGGCTCGCAGCGTTTGAATTTGCTGAACTAGCAGTGCTTTTTAGCTGTGGTTTCTTCCCCTTATCATTCTGGGTTAAAGCGCCTTGATGAGATCCAACTTTTTTCCCTCTATGCCCCATTTAAATTCCTAAGTATTTTTTAGAAATATTAATACAGCTAATTTGCAAAAATATCAATGGTCTTTAGAGTGATTTGGGGTTGAGTCTTTATCAAACCAAAGAGCAAGGCTAATAAAGATTAAAAATAGTGTAATGACTACATTACTATAAAGTCCGAAATATAAATTACTATGGTGTTCATAAAATCTATTAGCGATTTCTATGCCAAGTGAGCCAATAACCATCACACTTAAGCTGATGATTGCAGAAGTAGTACCTTTACTTACTTGAGTTATATAAAGACAAAATCTGTTTAAAGGACCATTGATGATGCTTAGCGCGAAAAAATAAATCATAATGCCGGGTAATAAATAGTAATAGTGATTACCATAAAAATAAGGAAGAATAGCCATTAAAACGGTTCCAAAAGCTAAAATAAAGCACCCCCCGTACATGATGTCTTTAATAGAATATTTATAGCTTAAACGGTGTAGAACCCAGTTGCCTATGATAGTTGCCCCAAAAATAGGCAATTGACATAAACCGTATTGAATTACAGATAGTTTTCCTTCGGTAATTAAAATAATAGGACCTAGGGCAATCCATGCCACACAAGGGATCCCCATTAGACCAAGGGCCAAAGAGCTAAAACAGAAGGTTTTATTGGTAAACAGCGCCTTATAGTTTTTTAGGACATAGCGTGGTGCAAAAGGGACTCTGGGGATAATAGTCCCATTTTTAGTGGTTTTTCCTATAGGTTCTGGCATGTACTTTACTAGCCCCCACAGAGCCAATAAGGCTCCACAGGCAATCATAATAAAAATGATTCTCCATGAGGTGTAGTGAATAATGACACCGCCCAATAGGGGGCCTAATAAGGGAGCTAATATAGCGGCATTTGCCATAATTGCGATTAGGCGAATCGCATCCATTTCTTCAAATATTTCTTGAATGGTGGCATAACCAATAACACTTATAAAACATAAGCCCATGCCTTGGAAAAAGCGGGCTGTTAAAAATTGATTCATTGAATCGGAGCAAGCGATTAAAATAGTAAAAAAACAAAAAAGTACGGCGCCGCTTAACATCAGAGGCCTACGTCCATAGGCATCTGAAATTGGTCCTAAGATAAGTTGTAAACTAGCTCCACCAAGAATATAGACTGTAAGCGATGTAGCTACAGTAGATTCTGGAGCATTAAATGATTTCACTACTTCAATCATGCCCGGCATAATCATGTCATTGGCGACATAAGTAAGAAACTCATACAGAACTAGGAAACAAGCGAAAGTTAGTGCTTGTTTGCGCGAGATAGCTATTAATGGTTCAGACATGAGCACGACCTGATTTACGTAAACATTAAGGAGCAAAATAAAGAATTGTAACTAATAACCCTCAATTATTACTCATAGAAAAATGAAAGTACAATTTTTTAAGTAAAGAGAAGAGTGATTAATTATTCGTTGTTATGTGTTGAATTTGATCTCTCGGTTTCTGACTCTATTATTTACTGCAAGTAATAACTTGTTTCAATTCACCAAGGTGAGGGCAGAGTCCAGAAAAACCACAGAAGAATTTGTTGAAGCAGTGAATAAATTAAGTGGTTTTTTATTTCACGTCAGTTCGTAGAAATACTCCCACCTTTATCCAGAACTGACGTTAATTTAAGCCATACGATTTAAAAATTCTTGTAAGTGAGGCTTATCTGCCTCGCTACTTAAATGGTTTTTTACGTTGCTAATTTGTTGTACATATTCTTCTTGATTAATAATACCGCGAATCAACTCAAATCTTAGATAGACGCAATAGGTATTTAATACATCTGTTTCGCAATAATTACGGATACTTTTAATTTCACCCGCTTGATATTGTTCCCATACTTTGGCTCCACTCATCCCCATTTTTCCAGGAAAGCCAAGAATAGTAGCTATATCATCCAAAGGAGCAAAGGCTCTATTTTGATAGCCCGCTATTAGATCCATTAAATCAATATGTCGATAATGAAAACGACTAAGATAATTATTCCAGCGGAAGTTTTGTTGATTTTCTCCTACTTCCCAATAAGTTGGTGCTGAAATACTATGAATTAGTGAGCGATAATGAAGTACTGGCAAATCAAAACCGGAACCATTCCAGCTAATCAGCGTGGGAGTATGTTTATCGATACCTGCAAAAAAACGGTTAATTAGTTCTTTTTCATCGGATTGTTCATCACCTAAAGACCAGACTTTTACTTGCGAACCTTGACTTAAGACTACTGAGATAGCGCAGATTTTTTGTAGATAATGAGGGAGAAAATCATTGCCTACTTTAGCTCTTCTTAAGGCAAATAAAGCTTGTGCCGTATCAAAATCGGATAAGTCATGTAGGTCATAAAGCTTTTTTCCTGCTTCAATATCCGGTATGGTTTCAATATCAAATACAAGTACGCTCATAATTTAAAAAGATAATTAAGTCTTAAGTTATCTTAACACGCACTTAATTTAAAGTCAGTGAAAGAATGTAGTTGTCTAAATAATAGAGCTCATGTATAAGCTGCATCTTTTGCTTTATTAATGTTGTTATTCCGGTTCATTTACTTGATGTAAACTCTTCATCATCGAATTAGGAATGCCTTGTCCTAAAGTACAATCTACAGGTTATGCAATCGCTCTAATATTTGCTAAAATTCGTTTTTTATTTTAGGAAGCACTCATGAAATTAAAGGATTTAGATACTAAGATCATGAATTTTAAATTGTTTATTTTAATTTTATTTGCTCTATTATTAAGCTCTTGCGTCAAGCAACCCCCTGCTAATATAGATAATGTCTGCCATATGTTTAAAGAGTATCCCCAATGGTATCGCGATGCTAAAGATGTGGAACGACGTTGGAAAGTACCTGTGCCTGTGCAAATGGCTATTGTTCATCAAGAATCCAAATTTGAAGCTAAAGCACGTCCACCTCGAACTAAATTCCTGTGGGTTATTCCTTGGAAAAGACCTTCTACCGCTTATGGTTATGCGCAGGCTTTAAACGGTACTTGGAAAGAATATAAGAGAACTAATGGTGGTTTATTCTCTTCAAGAGATTATTTTGGTGATGGTGTTGATTTTATTGGATGGTATGCTAATGGTGCTTATAGGAAAGCAGGTGTTCCAAGAACAGATGCTTATGCCTTATATTTGGCTTATCATGAAGGTGTAGGTGGGTATCAGCGTAAAACCTACCTGAAAAAACCTTGGTTGATTCAGGTAGCGCGTAAAGTGAAAGCGAAATCGCAAATGTACTCCATGCAGTTGAACTCCTGCCAAGGATCCTTAAAAAGGCATCGCTGGTTTTAAAAAGGAGCTTAGAAGCCTCATAAAATTAGTGAGGCTTCTATAATTTTCTTGAAAAAAGTTTAAATTATTTATAAATTCAATTAAAGTCTAGTATAATTAGAGCCTATACTATCAATGAGGAGCTTTTAATGCGAGTAATGCTTTTGGGCGGACCAGGTGCGGGGAAAGGAACTCAGGCATCTCGTCTAATTGAACGTTATAAAATACCTCAGATCTCTACAGGAGATATGCTACGTGCAGCTATTGCACAAGGTACTCCCTTAGGCTTAAGTGCCAAAAAAATTATGGAGTCAGGTGGTCTTGTTTCTGATGATATTATTATTGGTTTAGTCAAAGAGCGTCTAAAGCAAGATGATTGTAAAAGAGGTTTTTTATTTGATGGTTTTCCAAGAACCTTAGTTCAAGCTGATGCATTAAAAAATGCGGGCATTCATCTCGATCATGTTATTGAAATTGCAGTGGATGATAATGAAATTATTCAGCGTATTAGTGGTCGTCGTATTCATCAACCTTCTGGCCGTGTTTATCATCTAATTAATCATCCGCCTAAAAAAACTGGTTTTGATGATGTTAGTGGTGAACCTTTAATTCAGCGTGATGATGATAAAGAAGAAACAGTGAAAAAACGCTTAGAAGTTTATCATCAACAAACAGCGCCTTTAATTGATTACTATAAAAATGAAACAGCGCAAGATAGTGATGACGCACCTCAGTTTCATACCGTAAAAGGAATTGGATCGGTGGATCAAATTTTTGAAAAAATTATAACAGCTTTAGAGAAAAAGAAAGAAAATGTCGTTACAGAATATAACCAGCATTCAATTTGAATCCATAACTAATGACAATCAAATTGTTTTTGTAGATTTTTGGGCGGCTTGGTGTGCGCCCTGCAAACAATTCTCAAAAGCTTATGAAGCGATTGCAGAGCAATTCCCTTCTATTTTATTTGTTAAAGTCAATATTGAAGAAGAACAGGAATTAGCAGAATTTTTTGAAATCCGTTCTATTCCTCATTTAATGGTATTTAAAGAAGGCATCATTATTTATTCTGATGCGGGGAATATTTCTGAAGCCACTTTAAAAGAATTAGCTCAACAGGCATTAGATGCCGATGTTAGTGACATTCGAGCTCAACTTGATCTTGAGGCGCAATAGTCTTTACCGTGGATAAGTAATAAGTCAATTCCTCTTGGCTTTTTTCGTCCATAGATAAACCTAATTTAGTGCGTCGGAATAATATATCTTCGGCAGTCTGTGCCCATTCCTGTTCAATTAGATAGTTTAATTCTATTTGATACAGCTCCGTACCGTATTGTTTACCCATATCGTGTAAGTTGGTACAAGGAGCAAGAAAACGTTCTATATTTGTGCCATAGCTATAAAGATATCTATTCAATAACTCACTACTCAGCCAATGGTATTTCTTCTTTGCATAGGCAAGATAATCAATAAAACTCATCGAGTCCCAAATAGCTCCTGGTAGAGGTTTATGTTTGGTCTTTGAGGGGATTAATTGAGGATGAATTAATTTTAAGTGATCAATAACTTCTTCTGCTAATTGGCGATAAGTGGTTATTTTACCCCCTAAAATAGTGATAATAGGAGCTGGAATAGTAGCTACTTCATAACTGTAATCACGACTTAGCGCACTCGCCTTCTTTTCTTGTTCTGCTAATAAAGGGCGAACACCACTCCAAGAATATAGAATATCATCTGCTTTAATTTGTTTATTAAAATAAGAATTCACCAAAGTAATTAAATAATGAATTTCCTCTTCATTAATCTGGACCTGATCTAATTCTCCATTAAAAGGAACATCCGTTGTGCCCACCATACTGTATCCATGATAGGGTATAACAAAGATAACTCGCTTATCTTGATGCTGTAAAAAATAAGCTTGTTTCCCTTCATATAATTGGGGAACTACGATATGACTTCCTTTAACTAGAGCCATTTGATGTTGTAGCGGAGTTTGTAGCATTTTTGTCGTAGCTTCCACCCAAGGTCCAGAGGCATTAATTAATGCCTTAGCTGTAATTTGGTAAGCCGCTCCATTTTGTGGCTGGATAGTCAGATGCCATAAATTATTCATCACTTCGGTTTTAATAACCCTCTCACGTGTTCTGATACTCGCTCCATGATTTTTAGCTTGTAAAGCATTAGTAATGGTTAAACGTGCGTCATCAGTAGCTGCATCATAAAATAAAAAACCATGATTAAATTTAGTCATTAAGGGATCAAAACAGGTGCTTTCTTCTCTATAAACGGATTTACATCGGGGTAAACGATTTTCTGTACTTAGATGATCATAAAGAAAGAGACCTAATCTTAAGAACCAAGAAGGGCGCATGAATTTTTGGTAGGGTAAAACAAAGGCTAGTGGATGAACAAGATGAGGTGCCAGTGTTAAAAGGGTTTGTCGTTCGACTAGGGCCTTTTTTACCAGGCTAAACTCATAATATTCTAAATACCTTAATCCCCCATGAATTAATTTAGTACTGCTGGACGAAGTTTTAGATGCTAAATCATCTTGTTCGAAGAGTACCACTGACAAACCTCTAAGAGCAGCATCAGCAGCACAACCACAACCATTAATACCGCCACCAATAATCGCTACATCAAAAATTTGTTCCATGTTTTAATTCTCCGAATAATTTTCTTAATTTAGTATTTACCTCGAGCTTAGCTCCACTGCTATTAAGTTAGAGAAATAATTCTTAGGTTGGCCTTGAGCCATAGCCGTCAAGCTAAGAATTGTCATTCACGCGAAGGGAGAATCCATCCATGATTTGGTACCGTGCTAATTTAAAAATGGATCCCCTCCTGCGCGGGGATGATAGGTTTTTGGTTAAATTGCATATTTTTTTACTATAAAACCTTAGCTTGACGGTCATGGGTCAAGTCCCAACCGGCTATTTCCTTAAATTAATACTATAAAAGATCTATCTACAAGAATCACCTTATTTTATGATAGTTCAATATTATCAATGATGTAGCTTAAAAATAAAAATATAGGGATTATTTATGAATTATTTGCTTGCTTTGGATCAAGGAACAAGCAGTACGCGAGCGATGTTATATAACACGCAAGGCGAACTTATTGCTAGTAGTCAGCTTGCCCTGACTCAACATTATCCGCAATCAGGATGGGTAGAACATGATCCAGAAGAAATCTGGCAATCTACGCTTACAGTTTTAGGGAATGTAGTTTCTAAGGTTCCTGCACAAGACATTTTAGCTTGCGGCATTACTAATCAAAGAGAAACAACGGTTATTTGG
>CANJQE010000154.1 GCA_947476305.1 Legionellaceae bacterium | reverse complement strand
TGAATAGTATAGAAATCTCTGTTTTATTTAACCTCCCTTCTTTATACGTCGCAATTACGCGATCCCTCAAGTCCAAACTATATGCTTTCATAAATAAAACGTTAAAAAGCAATTATCATACAGGTAAATATACCGGTTTAGCTATAAGTGTATGGACTATTAAAGGCTAAACTTCGAGCGCTGCTCTTCCATTCACTTTGTTCTGTCGTACTTAAACCCAGATAAACGGTTCTAAATGTGCTGATCCAAGTACTTAGGGCTTTTGGGTCTTCTTTTAACGGTTGTTCAATTAATTGTTTTAATGAACTTATAGTTATTGGTAGTTCTGTGCCTTCTGCGACTGGTGTTGCCAAAAATGTAGATTTATCTATACCAGTTAAGGCAAGTTGAAAACCTGTTAATGCGGCATCATGTGAAATACGTCTACTTCTATCGGCATCCATCATGCCACACATCAACTCTCTAAGCTGGCTTTTCATCACGAGTGGAAAATCCATGCCGTTAAATAAATTATCCAGGCTAGGGCGTTCTAAGTCGCGAAGAAGAAGGGCGGGTAGCCCTCGCTTTTCTAGCCTATAATAGTATCCAGCAAGTTCTAAAATCACATTATATAAGGCATAGATATCCGTTTCTCTAGTAAAAATAAGCGGCTCTCGATGTAAATCAGCACTAAACATCCGTTGATCATAATGAAATGTTGTTCCGCGGGCTCGTTTACTTATATAACGTTCATCTAATTTTTTTGCTTTAGCCAGGCCGAAATCCACCAATTTAACGGTCCATTTCCCCTCATTAAAATAAGCTAAAATATTATTGGCAGTAATATCGCAATGGACTATTTGTTTTCCAGCATGTTTTCCATGAGTGATGATTCTTTGCAGCTGTTGCGGAATTTGTTCTAGAAGAGCACAAGTTAAAGATAAAAATTCTTCCGCATTGAGCTTGTTCCAATAATAATGGAGTGGTTTACCTGGGGCTCGCTCCATGTGCAAAAATGCTTCATCAGCGCCCTCAAGAGTTTGATAATTAGAACCTAAAAAATGACTGCCTATATATTGTTCCCTACGAATAGCTCTTATTCCTGCTGGCGGTTTACTGGGTTTATCTGCTATTGCTGCACTATCAATTTTAATTTTTTTTATTACATAGCTTTTAGTATCAAAAGAGGGCAAATCATCGGTGAATAGGATAGAGCGTACTACTGGATATAAACTACCATAACTGCCTGCGCCTTCCACAGTAGGTTCAAAAACATCAATAATGCGCTGATGTGCTAATTCTGCTGCGATTAAAGGATCTGCGGTAAATTGAATTAAGGGATGAGTTAAGGCGTATTTATGGTTTACTCCTTCTCCATCTATGTAAGAGTAGACCCTATATTCCTCTAATTTCCCAGGTGCTTTGCCTAATTGAGTTTCCACTAATTTACAAACTAGAGCTAGATTTTCTTCTAAAATAGGGTTAAGTAAAATGGTATTAGGCATGATGCTTCAACACTAGAACTAAGGAATATAATAAAAAGGATTAGGAAGCTTAAAGCCTTTTAAAGCATAACCCCCTTTAATATCGCTGTATTGATCACCGATTGATGCCACTACTATATAACCTTTATCTTCAATGTTCTTTCTGCTGTTTGCTTTGAAAGAAATAATCGAATGTTTTTTGTATTCATCAGGACGAACATAAATCTCGGTCCAATTTTTATATCCGGCATTAAGCAGGTTCTTCTTTGTTGCGGTTAATTCTGAGTTAAAACGGCCAGTAACAAAAAATACCTCTACCCCATTATCTAAGGCTGTTTGATATAGAGCCAAGGTAGGTTTAATGGCTGGTGAATTAGCGGCTAAGATTTCCTGATGAATTTGCGACAGATTAGCTGCAAAATCACGTTCAGCGATTTTATTATAATTAGAGATGCTGGTTTCATCGATATCAAGAACTAAGGCTAGTTTTTTATTGCTTTGGTGTGCTTTATAATACTGGACTTGTTGAAGAAGGAATTCCTGTGCTTGGATTATTTGCTTGGTTAACTCTTTTTCATAGGCACCAGAATCATGATATTGGCGAATTTCTTTTTTAAGAAGACTGGAGTTAAGGGGTTCTGCAAAGGTGGTAAAAGCAAAAAAACTAAGAATTAAAATTAAGAAATTAGATTTAAAGGCTGATTTCATTACATCGTTCCCAGAATAGCAATGGCAGCATTATATAATAATAAATCTGTTTGTCAATTGTTCACTTTGGCCTTTGTTGTCTCATATTTGTGCATAATGTGAGGAACAAAATAGTCATCTACCTCGTAGTCGGTTATAATTGTTCCTTATACGTTATAGTGTGCTGCTGTCATGCATTTGAAACAATTAAAATTAGCTGGTTTTAAATCTTTTGTTGATCCGACTATTGTCTATTTTCCCAGTCAGTTAGTCGCTGTCTTAGGCCCTAATGGCTGTGGTAAATCGAATATTATTGATGCCGTTCGTTGGGTGATGGGAGAAAGTTCGGCCAAAAATTTACGTGGTGAATCCATGACCGATGTTATTTTTAATGGTTCATCCAATAGAAAACCAGTAGGACAGGCCTCAGTTGAATTAGTATTTGATAACAGTTTAGGGCGTTTAGTGGGTCCTTTTGCTAGTTATGGCGAGCTGGCGGTCAAGCGCGTAGTCACGCGCGATGGCGATTCTACTTATTATTTAAATGGCAGTCGTTGTCGCAGACGTGATGTGACCGAGATCTTTTTAGGAACCGGGGCGGGAGCGCGTGGTTATTCCATTATTGGCCAAGGCACTATTTCTCGCCTTATTGAGGCCAAACCTGAAGAGCTAAGAGCCTATTTAGAGGAGGCTGCTGGTGTTTCTAAATATAAAGAACGACGTCGAGAAACCTTACAACGCATTAAGCAAACCCATGAAAATCTCAATCGCGTTTCTGATATTCGTGAGGAATTAGGGAAGCAATTGCAGCGTCTTGAGCGTCAGGCTAAAGCAGCGGAACGTTATACTATTTTAAAAGAAGAAGAGTCTTTATACCGTGCTGAAATTATGGCATTAAAATGGCAGGACTTTTATAAGCAGCAAAAGCTAAAACAAAAAGACTTGTATGATTTAGCCTTACGTCATGAAGAACTGCAAACCATCTTGACTCAAGCTCAAGGACAAAGAACGGCGCGCAATGAACAATCTTATGAAGTAAATGAGCAAGTACAAAATGTACAACAATTATTTTATCAGATAGGCACAGAAGTCGCTCGACTTGAAGAAGGAATTCAACAGCATCACCGTGAGCAAAAGCGTTTAGAGCAAGATAAACAGCAATTACAAACGGATTGGCAGCATGCACAAGAGCAAGTAAAACAAGATGAAGAGCAGGTGCTACATAGCCAACAAAGAGCGCAGAATTTACAGCAAAAATGTGACTTAATTCGTACTGATTTACAGGAAAATGAACAACTTTGGCGTGAGGCACAACAGCAAGGAAGATTGTGGAACGAACAGTGGCAAGAGGCACAACACCTACGCAACGCAGTAAAGAGTGATTTACAGATAGCGCAGGTTAAAAAACAACATAGTGAACAAAATCGTCAGCAATTAATCTTACGCTTAGAAAAAATACAGAGTGAGAAAAGCGGCTTATCCCCTGAGTATTTAGCGCGCGTAAAGCTAGAGTTAGAAACACAACAACAACAATTACAAGAAGAACAAATTATTGCGGAAGAGCAATTAAAAACTGGAGCTGAGCATAGCGCTCAATTGCGCCTTGAACTACAAGATACGGAGAAACAACTCCATCAATGCCAAAAAGAATTTCATGAGCAAAATAGTGAATATGCTGCCTTATCTGCGATACAAAAAGCGGCCTTGCAAGGAACTAATAGCAATGCAGCGAATCATGAATGGTCTAAAAACTCTCGCTTGATTAATCACTTACAGGTTGAATCTCAGTGGCAATTTGCTTGCGAGCGGGTATTAAATGAAGAACTCCAAGCTTATGTTGTTGAGGATTTTACTAGGGTTTGGTCGCAATGGCAGGACTATGAGCAAGCAGGAATAAATACACTGACTCTAAAAAAATCAACGCCAAATCTAGCCAAAAAGCCGCGCCTGGCCGATAAAGTGCAAGGCCCAATTCCTCTAAGCCTTCCTAATTTGGAGCATATTTACGCTGCTGAAACGCTAGACGAAGCACGACAATGGCTTGCTGAGTTATTGCCTCATGAATCGATAATTACCAGTAATGGTACTTGGTTGGGTGCTGGGTGGATCAAATTAGTGAGTGCTGAGGCGCAAGACGAAATAGGTCTATTAGCACGTCAGCAAAAAATTGCGGATTTAGCTTTAGTAGTTGAGGAGTTGCAGCAAAAAATTACTCAACTACAAACAGCACGCGATAATCAATATCAGTTATTAGAAGAAGCGATAAATACGAATCAGAAGTTGCAAAATAACGTCAATGATTCTAATGATTCTTTGCGAATAGGAAGCATTGCTTTAGAGAAAAATCAGCAAGAGCTAAATCATGTAAAACAAGTATTAGCAGGCTTTATTGTTCAAGAGGAAGAGTTACAATACTCTTTGGAAGAGATAAATCTAGATTGGGCAGAGCTTAGCGAGAAAGTCTTTACTTTAGAAGCACTTTGGGAGGAGCAAGAGGTGCGTTATCTTAATTTGCAGGAAGAGAAAGAAATACAAAACCTTCATTTATCCACTCTTCAGCAGGCTGTAGAAACGATTCGGATGCAATTGCATCAAGCAGAATTAGAATCTGATCGTGAACTGAATAAAACGCAGCAATTAGCCGAGCGTATTAAACGAGAACAAGAGCGTTTAGTTATTCTGCAAGAACGATTGGAGCATTTAGCCTCTTTATGCAGTCAAGCTACTGTGCCAGAACAAGAACTGCAAGAGCGTTTGGCAGAACAACTAGTAAAACATAATGAAGTAGAGCAGCAATTAACTCAAAGCCGTGAACAAATGCTTCAGGTTAAAATGGAATTAGATACCTTAGAGAAAAAGATTCAACATCATGATTTAGAGATAAAGCAAGTTCATGAGTTAATGGCGCAGCTGCGTATGCAAGAGCAGGAATTAGCAGTGCGGGCTAGTGCAATTCAAGAATCGCTTAATGAGTTGAATTTAACTGCAGAAGTATTATTAGAGCGAATACCTCCTGAACTCACCCAGAGTATGCGAGAAGATGAGCTCATTAGCATTAATGAAAAAATTAAACGTTTGGGCGCTATAAATTTAGTTGCAATTGAGGAATTTAAAAGCGAACAGCAGCGTAAATTATATTTAGATGAGCAACATGCCGATTTAAGCGAAGCCTTAGCAACCTTACAATTAGCCATTGATAAAATGGACAAAGAAACCCGAACACGCTTAGAAACTACTTTTGCAGAAGTGAATACGTCTTTTAAAGCACTTTTCCCTCGTCTTTTTGGTGGTGGTAAGGCTCAACTTGAATTAACATGTGATAATCTCTTAGAAGCTGGTATTGTAGTAATGGCTCAGCCACCAGGTAAACGAAACTCTACGATTCATTTATTATCTGGGGGCGAAAAGGCAATGACTGCAGTAGCATTGGTTTTTGCTATTTTTCAGTTAAATCCTTCACCATTTTGTATGTTGGATGAGGTAGATGCTCCATTAGACGACGTAAATGTAGGGCGGTTTTGCGATTTAGTAAAAGAGATGTCACAATTCGTACAGTTTCTATTTATTACACATAATAAAGTAACTATGGAATTAGCAGATCATTTAATAGGGGTAACTATGCGTGAACCAGGCGTATCACGACTAGTTACAGTAGATGTAAAAGAAGCGTTGACAATGGAGTAAATTATGCCGGCAAATTGGAGCTTAATTCTTAATATCCTCTTGTTAATAGGTGTTATTGTTGCCATTGGGCGTTTAATGAAAGCACGACGAGAAAGTTTAAGTATTGAACGATATCAACCAAATACGGTTAAGGTTAATAGTCCTTATGACAGTCAACCGATGCATGATGACATCATTGCTGTACGTAAAGTGAAGGCAGCAGATGAGCTTGTACTCAGTGCACAGCCTGAGCCAGCTCTAGATTATGGCAAAGCCCCTCCTAAAAAAGCGGCACCTCAATTACTGCCTCAAGAAGAACCAGTAGTTGAAAAAGTAGTAGAAAAAGTACGAGATCAAGAAAAAAATCATACGTCCTCTTCAACCCTTATGATGTTTTTATTAGCTAAAGAAAATCGTCATTTTGCCGGCTATGAGTTGCTACAAACGCTGTTAGCTTCTGGTTTGCGCTTTGGTGAGGGGCACTTATTTCATCGCCATCAATTTTCTAATGGTCAAGGTCCCATTCTTTGTAGTTTGGCTTCAGCCACTGCCACAGGTGTTTTTGATTTGCAAAATATAGGCGCTTTTAGCGTGCGTGGCTTATGTTTATTTATGCAAGTATCCAAGGATGCTCAGATCAATGCAGAACGTTTTTCAGTAATGCTCGAAACAGGAAAACAATTAAGTGAAGGATTAAATGCCCATCTTTTGGATGAGCAGCGTAAGCCTTTAACTGCAGAACGTATTGCAGGTTATTATAGAATGTTAAATATTGAGCAAGAAGAACATGAATATGTTTAAGCATATAAATTTGTGGGGGGCAAAATGGCTTTATTACGTCTTGAGTCTGGGAAGCTCTATAGTTCATTAGAGACAATTAATTCGTTCGCTGCGAGCCATGGAGAGCCGAAGGCGCGGGCGAGTAGTCCCTGGTAGCCTTAGGGCCGGATGTTTTTCCGCAGGAAAAATATAAGGCCATACGAAAAGGCGTCAGTCATTGGGGAGCGTAGATTTTGAGGCCCGAAGGGG
>CANJQE010000153.1 GCA_947476305.1 Legionellaceae bacterium | reverse complement strand
TTAACACCATTAGTGATGATGCAATTAGTACTGTTGAGAATGAGTTAAATAATAGGCCAAGAAAGTGTTTAAACTATAAAAGTCCTATTGAAATTTTTAACACAAACTAGAGGCGGCAAAGTTGCGATAACTAGTTGGATCCGCCCAAGCCTCACAAACCTGTACTACATCTGGAGTTTTAGCCAATGCAGCAGGGAGAGCCATTTTTTTTAATTCCTACGATCCGACTACTATAGAAAATATTTGTGATACTTCATGGGTTGGCCTCATGGGCTCTTTTCATCCAGTCGATCCTAAATTTGATTCAAGCAAAATTTGCAAGTGTGCAAGTCCAAAGCTTACCGAAATAGTCGCCAGTTTTGATGGATTATCACCTAAAGATCTACGTTTAAAATCTTTGGAAGTAGTGAAGCTTTGCGATCCTACCGCAAACTTAAGTCCTAAAGAGTTCACTCTTTTAGGAGAGACTAATAAAGCACAATCCCAACAGCCTGTGGTTGTCTCTGATAAAGGTAAATTTATCTTCCAAATTAAAGAAGATCCAAAACCTGAATACAAGGATATTGCTAGCTATTTGCGTAAAGATGGGCGTCTAGAAGAAATTGTGGCTGCAATGAATCAAACTTTGAGAATACCTTATGATATCAAGGTATTAGTGACTACTACTGGTCAAGGTCCTTATTATATTTCTGATGACAAAACAATCTACCTTGACTATAAGATGATGCAAATACAAATGAATTTGTACGACAAATATCATCCTAAGGAATCTAAAGAAAATAGACGTCATTATTTTAATAATGTAACCCGTTTTCTCTTATACCATGAGCTAGGGCATGCATTAATTGATGCCTATCATTTGCCTGTTTTAGGCCAGGAAGAAGATGCCGCCGATGCATTGGCGGCCGTTATTGCTTTAAAATATCTACCCCAAGGATTTCAAGTTCTTGTTGATGCGGGGGACTTCTTTTATCTCTTAGATAGAGTGATAGGCACTGATGCCAGTTCTTATTGGGATGAGCATGATTTAAATAAACAACGCTATTATAGGTTATTATGTTTTGCTTATGGAAAGGCTCCTAACCTTGTAGAAAAAAAGATCCAATATTACTATCAAGGTGCTTTAAATACTTTTATAAAAGAACGCTCAGATTATTGTCATTATGGATATAATGAAGCTTATTTTTCTTGGATGCTTTTATTACAACCTTATTTGAAACCGGTTCCGCCGATAGAGCAGAAGAAGAAAGTGTAGGGTGGTGCCCCATAGCCTTCCAGCTAAGAAATTGTCGTTCCCGCGAAGGCGGGAAACCATCCATGATTTAGTATTATGTTAATTCTGAAATGGCTCCCCCTACTACTCGGGGATGACAGGTTGTCTGCCAATTTGTAATTAATTTATTAGAAATTCTTTTAATTTTACGGCTAATAGTGAACGCATAAACTATGCCTTCACTAGAAAAATTTTACAAAACAAGCGTAGCAATTGTCCTAAATTTAATTCAAGATAGTTGCTACGCTTGTTGTTTTCTTTTATTTTTCTTTAGCAATGTCCGGCTAAGACCCCTCACTTAGCTTGTTTAAGAGTATCTATAAACTCTGTAGTAGATACCTCACCTACAGTTTTTAACTGATTTAATGCCTTGCCCTGCTTATCAAAAAACAAAAAGCTAGGAGGAGCAATCACATTAAAATAACGCATGAGCTCTTTGTCTTCGGGGCTGTTTTTTGTGACATCAATTATAATAAGCTGAAAATGTTCTAATAGAGATTTTACTTTAGGATCTTGAAAGGTGGTTGCTTCCATTACTTTACATGAGGCACACCAGTCGGCATAAAAGTCCAGCATCACCGGTTTTCCTTGTGCTTCTTTAATTTTTTGTTCTACGGCAGCAAGCGTTTGGGGGACGGTAAGAACTTTATCATTGAGTTCATTTACCAAGGGTTTTTTAAATACAGCTAAGGGTTGCAGGGGATCATTAGCTCCCATACTGGTACCAATCAGAATCAATAAGCCATAAATAAATAAAATAATACCTATACCTTGTTTGCCCTTTTCTTGATGAGTATGTGCTGGAGTTAATGCCCCTGTATAGATACCAGAGAAGATAAATAAACAGGACCAGAAAAACATAGTTAGACTGTTAGGTAAAATGCGAGCCATTAAATAAATGGCTACTCCTAAAAGGACAATACCAAAAAATGCTTTAATGGTATTCATCCAGCCTCCAGATTTAGGTAATAATTTTCCCGCCGAAGTACCAATTAACAATAAAGGAGTTCCCATCCCAAGGCTCAATACAAATAAAGTAAGGCTTCCTAATAGTACATTATGAGATTGAGCAATATAGCTTAATACACCTATTAATGGGGCCGTTACACAAGGAGATAAAATAAGGGTAGAAAGACAGCCCATAATGGCTGCTCCTATATAATGTCCACCTCGTTGATCACGACTAGAACCCGATATTTTTGCTTGCCAAGAGTCTGGCAATTTAAATTCATAAAAGCCGAACATCGATAAGGCTAATAAAACAAAAATCAGGCTGAAGATGCTTATTGCCCAAGGTGATTGCATAGAAATTTGTAGATTTTCACCTAATAAAGCGACTACTGCGCCTAGAGCTGCATAAGTAATTGACATGCTTAATACATAACTTAGAGAGAGAAGAAATGCTTTTTTAGTAGTTACTTCTTTACCATGACCTACAATAATACCCGATAACACGGGCACCATAGGTAAAATACAGGGTGTAAAGGACAACAATAAACCAAAACCGAAGAAAATAATGAGGATCATTAACCAATTGTGCTCTGTAAATACTTGGCTTATTTCATTAGAAACATTAGTTATTGAGGCCTTGCTTTCTTGTTGATTCGTATCTTCTAAACTGACTGTAGCTAGAGCAAGATGAGTATCAATGCCTATCTTTATTTCTTTTGTTTCAGGGGGATAACAAAAACCATCATCAGAACATCCTTGATATCTTAATTGAAGCAATGATTCTCCTGGATTATGGCCTAAGACATCGACAGGGATAGAGACTTGGTTTCTATAGATTGTATAAGTATGACCTTGTTTATCTTTTTTGGTTAGGGTCGGAGGCAGGCGTAGGGGACCAAGGTTTAGATTACTCTCCGCCTGAGGTATAAGTTGAATGCGATTGCTATATAAAAAGTAATCAGGTTTTATAGTCCAGGTTAAGGCAAAAGTATTAGGGTCCAGCTTTTTTACCTGCACTTGAAATGCTTCCGCGGCAGGAAGAGGCTCAGAATGAATAGTAAAACTAAAGAATAAGCCTAATGCTAGAATCAGCCATTTTTTCATAATATGCCTTTTTCTGAAAATACCTTTATTGTACCTGACTTAATAGAAAGGTTAATTACTTATTAAAAAAGAGCTCAAGAAATAAATAAAAAATGAAATATTTTTTGATTATACCCTTGAATTTTATTTTTTTGTCCCCATTTTGCAGACATCGATATTGCTTATTCTATAATTGTAGGCATTTTTTGGTGAACTTTAAGTTAATTAATCAGGAGATAAAAGTATGAAAATTCGTCCTTTACACGATCGCGTTGTTGTTCGTCGTATGGAAGAAGAACGTACCACAGCTGGTGGTATCGTCATTCCAGATAGTGCTACTGAAAAACCTATGCGTGGCGAAGTGATTGCTATTGGCGCTGGCAAAGTATTAGATAATGGCGATCTTCGTACTTTAGCAGTTAAAGTAGGTGAGGTTGTATTATTTGGTAAGTATTCTGGTACAGAAGTTAAAATTGATGGTAAAGAATTAGTAGTAATGCGCGAAGACGACATCATGGGTGTAGTTGAGAAGTAATTTAATTTTGATCTGACGGAGATAAAAGAGAATGGCTAAAGAATTACGTTTTGGTGACGATGCTCGCCTACAAATGTTAGCTGGTGTTAATGCCTTAGCTGACGCAGTTCAAGTAACAATGGGTCCACGTGGCCGTAATGTTGTTTTAGAAAAATCTTATGGTGCACCTACTGTAACTAAAGACGGTGTATCTGTTGCTAAAGAAATTGAATTTGAACACCGTTTCATGAACATGGGTGCTCAAATGGTTAAAGAAGTGGCTTCTAAAACTTCTGATACAGCTGGAGACGGTACTACTACTGCTACTGTTCTTGCCCGTTCTATTCTTGTTGAAGGTAATAAGGCAGTTGCTGCTGGTATGAACCCAATGGATCTAAAACGCGGTATTGATAAAGCAGTTCTTGCAGTTACTAAAAAATTACAAGAAATGTCTAAGCCTTGCAAAGACAATAAAGCAATTTCTCAAGTTGGTACTATTTCTGCTAACTCTGATGAAGCGATTGGTTCTATCATTGCTAGTGCGATGGAAAAAGTAGGTAAAGAAGGCGTTATTACTGTTGAAGACGGTAATGGTCTTGAGAATGAACTATCTGTTGTTGAAGGAATGCAATTTGATCGTGGTTACATTTCTCCATACTTCATCAACAACCAACAAAACATGACTTGCGAACTTGAGCAGCCATTCATTCTATTGGTTGACAAGAAAATTTCTAGCATCCGTGACATGTTATCTGTATTAGAAGGTGTTGCAAAATCTGGTCGTCCATTACTAATTATTGCTGAAGATGTTGAAGGCGAAGCTTTAGCTACTTTAGTAGTGAATAACATGCGTGGTATTGTTAAAGTCTGTGCTGTTAAAGCGCCTGGCTTTGGTGATCGTCGTAAAGCTATGTTACAAGACATCGCTATTTTAACTAGTGGCCAAGTAATCTCTGAAGAGATTGGTAAGAGCTTAGAAGCTGCTACTTTAGAAGATCTAGGTACAGCTAAGCGTATCGTTGTTACTAAAGAAAACTGCACTATTATTGATGGTGAAGGTAAAGCAACTGACATTACTACTCGTATTTCTCAAATTCGTGCGCAAATGGAAGAAACTACTTCTGATTACGATCGTGAAAAATTACAAGAGCGTGTTGCTAAATTAGCTGGTGGCGTTGCTGTAATCAAAGTAGGTGCTGCTACTGAAGTAGAAATGAAAGAGAAAAAAGCTCGTGTTGAAGATGCTCTTCATGCTACTCGTGCTGCCGTTGAAGAAGGTATTGTAGCTGGTGGTGGTGTTGCTTTAATTCGTGCTCAAACAGCATTGGATTCATTAAAAGGCGATAACGACGATCAAGCTATGGGTATTAACATTCTTCGTCGTGCGATCGAAGCGCCAATGCGTCAGATCGTTGCTAACGCTGGTTATGAAGCTTCTGTAGTTGTAAACAAAGTTGCTGAACAAAAAGGTAACTATGGTTTCAATGCAGCGACTGGTGAATACGGTGATATGGTTGAAATGGGTATTTTAGATCCAACTAAAGTAACTCGTATGGCATTACAAAATGCAGCTTCAGTTGCAAGTTTAATGTTAACTACTGAGTGTATGGTTGCTGATTTACCTAAGAAAGATGAAGGTGCTGGCGATATGGGCGGCATGGGCGGTATGGGTGGCATGGGTGGTATGGGCGGCATGATGTAAGCCGACCATTCTCAATGGTACTCTTAAAACCCGCCTATGGCGGGTTTTTTTTCATCATTCACTCCGCACTGAGGAAAAGCTATATTTGGCCCAGTTTCTTTTACGTGGAACCTGGACTTAAAGCTGACTTTTCACAGAGGTTAGAAAATGTCCCCTGAACGGGTTCGTTTTATGTAGATTGGATGATGATTTAATCTACATTATTGTTGTCTATAATGAATGTAAATTATACGTTTTTTACTTTCATATTCTATGCTTAAAAGCAGAAAACACTTAAATTGTGAATCAGGGAGAGGTTATGAGCACTATTATTAAACGACTTGAAGTGACTTTAGCAGACACTTATGCTTTATATCTTAAAACACAAAATTATCATTGGCATGTTAGAGGCCCACAATTTAAAAGTTTACATGAATTGTTTGAAATGCAATACAAAGAATTAGCCGAAGCGGTCGATCAAGTGGCAGAGCGCATTCTAATGATGGGTCACAAAGCCCCTGCAACCTTTAATGATTTTAATCATTTAAAGAGCATTAAGGATGGTGATTCTAGTATTAGTGCTAATCAGATGGTCAGTGAGCTGGCTGAAGATCATAGTATTTTAGTACGTGACCTAAATCAGGCAATTAAAGTTGCTCAAGAAAATAATGATGAGGGGACCATCAGTTTGCTTAGTGAGCGAATCGCTGCGCATGAGAAAGCACATTGGATGCTTGCTGCGTCAAAAGATTTAAAATAAATTGAATTTATCAATGTAGCCTGGTTGCTTGCAACCAGGAGCTCCTTTATTCGCTTACTTATCCGATAAGGTAGGGCGAAAAGGAGTCTTAATTTTTGCATTTGTTGGTTATCTCCTGTTTGCTCTTCCGAGTTTTTATCTATTACAATCAGTACAAGCTTGGTGGGTTTTTCTGCCTTTAGTCATTTTTTATAGCGCAGAGCAGGCAGTAACCCAGCATTGATTGTGGGAATGTTTCCTGGAAAGGGGCGATATACTGGAATTTCTATCGCTTATAATATTTCTATGGCTTTAGTCGTGGATTTCCCCCAGCAAAAAAATATCTATTTCATTCATGCATTTTTAAGCAATATGGTGATTGCTTATTAGGTTTTATTCTGTGCTTTGCTTTCTTTATCAGTTGTATTAAGAAGTATGGGGTAAATAATAATTTAACTGTGGTTTAGAGAAAGGGTGCTTTGAAGTAATAACCTTCGCTGCGAGCCATGGAGAGCCGAAGGCGCGGGCGAGTAGTCCCTGGTAGCCTTAGGGCCGGATGTTTTTCCGCAGGAAAAATATAAGGCCATACGAAAAGGCGTCAGTCATTGGGGAGCGTAGATTTTGAGGCCCGAAGGGGGATCA
>CANJQE010000152.1 GCA_947476305.1 Legionellaceae bacterium | reverse complement strand
CCCCCTTCGGGCCTCAAAATCTACGCTCCCCAATGACTGACGCCTTTTCGTATGGCCTTATATTTTCCCTGCGGAAAAACATCCGGCCCTAAGGCTACCAGGGACTACTCGCCCGCGCCTTCGGCTCTCCATGGCTCGCAGCGATTGTGGGAGTGGCGCTTTTTTAGGTCTTTATCCGGTTAAAGATAAAGTTGGCGTAATCGCCGCGGTTAATTCTCCTACGGCGGAACAGGCTTTAAAAGGAGGTAGTAGAAGGGATTTTCTGCAGCAAAAATTTGCTTCCTTACGGAGTCATTCACCACAATTATTTGCGGATCTTCCTGCGGATAATGAGCCGGTATTTTTCTGGTCTTTAAATGATCAACGAGCGAAAAAATGGTCTGAAGGTCGAGTGGTTTTACTTGGAGATGCAGCTTCTGCTTTTCTTCCTACTGCAGGAATAGGGGCTTCTATGGCTTTAGAATCTGCGGCTGCTTTGAATGATGTATTATCACGAACTGGAGTTGAATTTATTCCTCAAGCTCTGCAATTATTTGAAAAAAGATCTAAAGCACTAGTGGAAGGTGCGCAAAATGATTCGCGACGTTTGGCGAAAATGATGTTTGTGTCTTCTGCTTGGGCCTCATGGATGCGTAATTATTTTACTAAAAAGATGTCTGTGACATCCTTAATTAAAAGTATTATTAAGGGCTTTGATATACCAATATAAATGCCTAACAGCACTCTGTGAGAGCTGAATAATGGAATATAGTTGGTTATTTTTTTATCTTTTTAAAGAAGAACTCACCTATATTTAAGATGAAGAACAATAATCAAACAAACATAAACGAGCAAATATCTGAATCAGACTTAGAAAATAATTCCCCTATCTTGTGAGGACAAAGAAGGCGAGGATCTTGGATCTGGCACGTTTGCTCCACTCCAATAATAGTATGGATCCTGCAACCTTTATACTGCTCATATAATTCCTGAAGAATTAAAAAATCCGATTTTTTTGTAGGAGTATTATCAAAAAATCCCTATGTTATAGTCATAAATGTTATTCAAAGCTCACTCCTTGCTAACCTGAAATATAACTTAAGCAATCAAGATAGTTAAAGGAGAGCATTATGACTACTGCAGCTGAATATATGACTAAGACCGCACAAGAAGTGCTATTAAAAAAGCAACTAAGAGAATATAACAAACAACTACAAAACTTATCAGAAAAATTGACGGCATCACTTGTAAAAGACAAATTAGCTGTCCTTCGAGAGGTTTCTCAATTGCTGGAGCACCCACCTGAAGAACTTGGCTTTGCAGACAATTTAGCCACAACAAATGACTTTAGTGTTTTAAGATCGAGAGTAAAAAATTCTGTAGATAATTTAGTAATTTCTGATAACGATATTGAAAATATTGAGAAAGCCATAAAGTGGGTAGATATAATTGGTAAGAAAAAAGAAAAAGAATTTAATGCCTTAAGTAAAAGTAATTTCAGTTGGGAAGGTCCTACGGTGGATTTTAAAAATCGAATGGAATATATCTGGTTAGCAGAACGACACCTTCCAGAAAGAAAAGAACATGCTTTGAAAACTTTAAGAGATAAATGGGCAGAATCTGGCGCTAATAAAGAAGATATTCAAAAGAAAATTGAAAAAATTAATACTCCTTTATCGGAAAATGAGGAAAGAGTTTTTGATCAATTACATCATGAATATGGAGACAAAATAGAATTTTTTAATTTAGTACATAATGAAGAATTAGCAGAGGGTTTAAGAAAAGGCATACCACTGCCGCAAGATAAAACCCTTTTATTAAATTGTTATAATATGGTGTACCTATCCGCATACCTTGCAGAAGAGATGAATTACCAAAATTTTAGAGAAATATATACAAAAACAGATCCTCGTATTCCTGGGGATAACATGGTTTCCATCCAGTTCTTCGCAAGAGACAAACATTCTTCCAGAGTAATGTCCGATATGTTTTCTGCGCAAGGGCTGCAAACAAAAGCAGATACCCCATCTAAACAAAGAGAGCTTAGTAAACGATTGATGGCTAATGAAGTTATTTCATGGGATGGAACTGCTCATATTGCAATAGCTCTTGGGGATGGCAAAGTTGCCAGTTTCTGGGTGGATTCAAGTGTAGTAGGAGGTCCATACAAAGGCCAAGAATTAGCCATAGCCGATTTTGAAGATCTAAAAGTCAGTAGACCGGAAGTAATACAAACTGCATCACCCACCTGGAGGCCAGAAACTAAATTAAAGTTAGCCCTTGATGAGTTTGAACAGCGTCTTTTAAAAGCAGAAAGCGCATTGGTAAAGGCTAAAGAAACAATGGATGAAGCAATAATGCATCGTCAACTTAGAGGTAAAGTGATAGATCCCGACACTAAAATAGAGCTAGCTATAGCTGAAGAAGAGTTAAAACTCGTAACCAAAGAATATAAAGAATTAATGAGCCGCTTTAATTGCGTGCAAATTAGCCATATTTTAATCATAAAAAAATATCAAATAGACAATCATCAGGAAAAACTATCCGAACAATATAAAAAGGTCGTTGACGCTCGTTCTGATGTTGACGATTGTCAACGAGTGGTCACTATGTCCTATAGAAATTTAACTTTCTTAAAATATAAAGAGCAAACAGTTGCGCAAGATGACTTTATTGATAAAGCAACCAATGAATATATGCAAACATCGGTTGATCTTACAGATGCTCAAAAAAACTTAACCAAATACACTAAGGAAGCTCAAAACTCAATGCAAGAATTAAAAAATATGCATCGACAATTAAAGCATTTAGAAAAGGTACAAACTGAATCTCAGAAATTGGATACACCACAAAAAAACCTCAGAGGGAGTAGGATTGAAACCTTCTCTCCAAGCAGTAACAGTTCTTCTTTTTATTCGGCGATGCAACGATTGAGTCCAATAAAAGAAGGAAAAACAATAGACGATTCAAATACATCGTCACGAGCTCCCTAAGTGTTAGGAATTAACAAACAGAAGCGGCCGTGCTTGAGCTATTTATTTTGCAAATGAAACTTGAGGTTTTTGCAAAATGGTGGCACAGCATTCACTCGAAATGCCACTTAAATACGCCTAACTTAAGTGTAAAATAATGAATAAATTCACACAAACTTATCAAAATGACTTCATTAAAATGTAAGTCATATATGACTTCTCCACCTTAATGATAATAAAAATTTATCTGAGTTCTTTATTATTTTTGTTCCAAAAAACGATGGATTTTTAACTCATAAATTAGAAGTGTTAAATTCAAAATTTAACCTTAAAATCGGGAATGTTAGATTAATATGGCTCATGATGAGCAATATTGCTTCATTTTTATCATAAACTTAGAAATAACGCGAGTAAATGGCTAAATAGGCACCATCACTCTCCATATCTTTCAAGGCCTTATTGACACGAGCCATAAGCGCACCTCGATTGGGATTAGCCATAATGCCGTAACCCATACCGCAGGGTATGGCATTGCCAACAAGTTTAAAAGAACCGGGATTAGTATTTACCCAATAAGAAGCTCCAATGAAATCAAACATAATAAGGTCAATTTTGTAGTCAGCTAAATCTTGCAACATGTCTTGTTGTTTATTGTACTCAATAACCGTAATGTTATTATACATTTGGAGTAAAATGGACTTGAATACTGTTCCTTCTTCAACACCAATGCGATTGCCATTATTAACGTTGGTGTTATTAATATTCGAGTCAAGGGTTGTAAATAATTGAGCTTTCGCTTGTAAGTAGGGCTGGCTAAATAAATAATAAGCCATCCTTTCTTTAGTAATAAAAAAACCATTGATACCTAAATCAATTGTTCCGTCTAATGTAGCAATCATTACATTTTTAAATGTCATAGGTTCATAGACACAAGTGGCATTGATCCGACGACAAACTTCATTTAGGAGATCAATTTCAAATCCAGTAAATATAACATTTTTAGTCGCTTGTATTTCCAGGGGCGGATTAAAAGGGGATGTACCAACAAGGATTTTCTCAGCATATAAGATTGTGCACATCAAAAAAGATAGAAGCAGCGTTAGCAGTGTTTTCATAAAAATAAATTCCTTTATTTTATCACATATTAATAGTCTATTCTAAAAGGGTTCCTCTCTGTTTTTGCGCTCCAGGACTTGGGCCCAGACGCAAAAATATAATTTAAGGCCTAGTGTGTACGTCGGACGCGGTTTGTGACAACATATTTAGAATAAAATTGATACTAATTGCGTTTATAAATACTCACTTTACCTTGGTTAATGCTTTTTCTATAGACTCAAATTAGACTTAACAGCAGTTTCAATATATATAATTTCTAAATAAGTACACTTCTGTTCAATAGTAGCAACTAGTTCAATGAAAAGAAAAGGAAGTTGATACCAAACAGTATCGACGTACACACTAGGCCTTTTCCTTAGCTGTGCCATATAGATCATGAGTTTTATTTTTTATTTCGTATTTTTTATATCAAAGCTATCCATACTATCTTCCCTTTTATTGAATTTATAATCATAAATTTATGAAAATTAAAGTATTTTTTTATTTCAAAGCATAATATAAGCCTAGTACTAATAACTCAATTGTCAAAAATAAAAATAATGTTTACCCTCTTCAGGGAAAGTCTTATTAGCCCATTTGCTATTATAAAGGTTATAGTTTTTATATAATTGAATCTATGTCAACCGGACAACATTCATCTTTAGTTTAGTTTAAATGTGCTTGCCTGAGTATTATTGACGTTTTGGCAATGCCACAAATAATGAGCCTGTGTGATTTAGATTATTTGCTTCAACACCAGCTTGGTCACCCTCACCCTTATAACAGTCAACATGAGCCCCCATAATGGCTCCGCCTGTGTCTTGGGCCACACACCATGAAGTGGATTTTTTGCAATTATAGATAAAATTCATTCCAACAGGAATCACCTTGTGATCTGTTGCGCATGAAGCATGTGGAGTTAGAGAAATATTTTCTACACCATAAGGCCCACCATCTTCTTTAGCAAAAAATACAAAGCTTTGATCGCGATTTCGCAAGTCGGTAGCTTTATCGCGGTTAAGAGGGTTATCTAGATATTGGCGAATTTGCTTTTCTGATGCAGCGCTTTGTTTAATTTCTTTAGACACGTTACAGCGTAACTTTGCTTCATCATGACATTTAGGATCTTTAGCACAACGTTCTATTGTATCAAGGTTGCCACCACAACTTGGGTCTTGTGCGCATTGGACTATGCGGCCAAGCATGGTACGCGGTCTGCCGTTGAAGCCATCGTAATTGATATGAAATAATTTGCCATCAAGAATTAATGAGCCAGAGCCTTCAATCATTAAAAAAGCCGGGTCATTTGGGTCTTTAACATAGCCAATTGTATATTTTGGATTTAAAGCCCCATGATCAATTTCCTGTCGATCTGGCGCTACAGAGTATGTGCCATTGGCATTTTTCAAACAAAATGGACGCACCATTTTGGTAAGCGGGTCAACTCCGCAAAGAGGCGCTTTCAAATTAAATTTTTTGCATTCCGAAGCTACATTTACAACACCTGGGTTACTATATATTGGATATAAAAATTCTCCACCACGTTTGGTGCGAGCCTCAACGGCGGCTGGCGCGTAATAGGCAGTAAATTGAAACTCACCCTTTTTATATCCCGCATGATTTTCAGGCCAGCCATCGCTTTTATACCAGTCAAATTCGGTTTTGATGTTGGATAAATATTTTTGAAAATCGCCATGGGCAGCTTTTGCAAGAGTGAGCATTTTTTTGTTGGTATTAAGGCACCATTCTTGGCGCTTGAATTTATGACCAGCAATAGTCACAGTGTGAAATTCAGCACGGGTTTTATTGCAGTTTTCAATTTGATGATTTAATGCTTTGATTACTTCATCCATATTGCCCCTAGGGTTATCTAAGGGTAGTTCTGATGGTGAAATTTTATGAAATTTAAAACGCAACACCCCCGGCTCTTTGGCGGTCATTTTCTGTCTTGAGGTGAAGTCTGCGAGCCTTCTAACATCTAAACAACGCTGGATTGGATCAGCAGGTAGGGCTGCTTGAGTGATGATGCTAAAGGTCATTAGTGCAATTATTAAAGTTGATTGAAACATTGGTATCCTTTAGCCTAGCTAGGGGTTGAGCCTTCGCCCACCATTGATTTGAATTTGTAACAAGGATTATATCGGCTATTGACCATTCATCAAAGAGTAAATTTAGGTAAATTAGGAGATCCCAAACCAACCACATCATTATACATAAATAGTGGAACCCCAATTGTTAATGATTTTGCGGTTTAGAGTAGTAAATTTACTCGATAGTTAATCTGCATAGCCCAGGACTCTTAGTACTATTGCAAAAAAATGCATCAGAATCTGTATTACGGATATTATCTCCACAATCTCTGCGTTCAAAATTCTGGAGGGTAAGAATCTAATCTATCCCTTCTATATGATGTTTAATATGACGGTGTCTTTTATATCATGAGTTTACCGGTTAGAGATTGGACAGAACGCTTAAATTTCTGTCTTCCCCGCGCAAATTAGAGCAGTCATTTAAAATGTAACTTGAATGTACAATTAATCGTGCTTATATCTTTAATATAGCACTTAATAATTTTGCCTCAGCAGTACTCTCAGCTGGCTTGTTATTAGGATTATTGGTTCCTTGATTAGGTGAATTAGTTTTACCTATACCTTGTCCAGGATTTGTTCCATCTCCAAGTCCTGAGCGATTATCTTTTACATCATTAGTGACTGTGGTTTGTTGGGGATGAGCATAGTACACCATGATTTTTTCAACCAATTGAAAATTAGCGTTTAAAATCCAAGAAAAAATTGGATTTTAAATGACAGAGACTGAAATATTATTGTTTGCCTTGGAAGGATTGTTTAGCTGGAACAAGTCTAGGGTTGAATGTTT
>CANJQE010000151.1 GCA_947476305.1 Legionellaceae bacterium | reverse complement strand
CATGCGCGTTAGCATACGGTATTACCACGTTGATTGATTTGATCTATCTCTTGTTATCGATTGATCTTTGTCTTGATTTGAACTCAATGGGGGCTTTCAGAGCCTTTTAATTGAAAATTACTTCAAATTAGCCGCGGAACATCGGATAATTTGTTCTTTATTTATTTTTAAAGGTTTAGCTAGTGCATCTTCAACATACTCACGAATTTTTGGCAGTGCTTTGCCAAATTCACACATCGACATAAATTTATTTGCTTCACGCAAGGTATGCCAAGAAGGATGATAGCGATATTGCTTTCTTTTTTTACTATCACGAGCTGTTGCCTGAATATGACCATTAGCTAAAGGTGAGATCCAGACCTCTTGGTAGGCTGGAGGAATTGCTAAAGAGTTTATACGCTCTAAAATTTTTGAGTCCTTAACCGGCGTATTATTAGGATAAAAATAAACAAAGTTTTTCCCCTGCTTTTTACGAGAAATACCGGGAATAGAATCAGTCACATATTCTAAACAAGCAAGTTCAGCTAGCTGTTTATTGTCCAAGAAAATCCCTTGCGTGAATTAAGTTATTTTTCAAAATAAAGTTCATTCTCGCCCAAAATTTGATACCCATCATTTACTTTTTCTACCGTGCGACCGTCTTCCGTCGTATAACGATCAATATCAATTATTTGGTTTTTCTCGCTACTTTCAGACATGTCGATAGGAAAGGAGTATTCAATTAAGCTGAGTAGATGGCCTTCTCTGGTTTTTACGGTAAATTTACGCGTAAGTTCTTCCATGAGTTATCTCCTAAAAAATCTTTAGGCACTTTATCTCCTTTTGCTCAATAAAGTGCCTTATAGAGAAGCTCTATTGATTATTGATAAAAGTTAGTAATTGACGACCTAAATTCTGTTGAGGCAAAATCAGGCCAATGATCTTTATCAAAACCTGGCGCATCTTTTAAGCGGTTTTTATCTACTGTCAGAATAAAACAATCATCATTATTATCATAAGTAAATAAATGCCAAGGGACTGCAAAAAATTTATTGCCAAAGCTCATAAAACCACCAAAATCTAAAACCAAGTAGTTTACCTTTCCTGAGGATTTGTCGACTACCATTTCAGCAATTTCACCTAAATCTTCATTGGCTGTATTTTTAACATTCACACCAACTACTTCACCTGCCTTAACTACACTGTGCATACTCATAATTACCATCCTTAGTAAGTATTGAAAAAATTGGTTTAAAGTAATCAATCGACTATTTATTGATTAGCTTCGCTAGAATAAATCCTATACCGGCAGCGATCAGTACTGAGGTAAGCGGTTTTTCTCGAACGGATTGAAGTGCTTGATCTGCATGATCTTGAAAACTTCCTTCCATTTGATTTAATGTTTGATTTGCTTTCTCTTTGCCGGACTGATACACATCAGAGGCGGTTTGTTTTAATTGATCTGTTAAATCTTCGGCTTTGTCTTTCGTTTCATAATAAGCTTCTGATGTTTTTTCTTTAGCAGTATTATATAAAGTACGGGTTTTATTTTTTATTTCCCGTGCATTTTCATTAAAATCATTCATGATGTTTCTCCCATCAATTTAAACTCATTCAGGGATCCCTATGCTCTTCTTATAAAGAGCACATATAAAGCATAATAGAAAAATCCCAATTGTCAAATTTTTGAACAAAAACTAAAATTATTTCTCTATCTCCAGCCGCCATATAGCCTGTTGGGAAGATGTCTGAGAGGAACAATAATTGTTCATCAGGAATATTATTTGGATTCATGACCTTAAAATATCACCTGATTCCATAGTAGGCGAAGCCATTATAAAGATGTATATCCGAACCACAGATTGCCGTGGCAATGACTCGAATAATCGCATCCTGCTCATTAATAATTTTAGGTTCAGGAACGGTATCTACTCGAACGTCTTTTTTTCCATGCCAACAGAGTGCTTTCATTTCAAATTCCTTATTGAAACTGCCGTTAAAATGAATACAACACGCTCAAAATATAAATTAAGGGATAGTACATCCTTATTTACTTTTCAAGGATAACTATTGAGAATATAAACGGGCTTTAAAATTAAATAGTATAAAAACAAAAAGTTATAGATAATTTAAAAAGTACGCTAAGGAAAACCTTTTGTAAAAAAAGGTATTCTTTTTATGAAATAAACAACAATAATAGAGCAGCAAGAGACATTAAAATAAAAGTACTGAACCCCAAGAAATTAGAAAGCCAGCCATTGGTATTTTTCCCCATTATTTTTTTATTATTGGCTATATGCAAAATCAAAAGAATTAAAACCGGGGCTGTAACTCCATAAAGTACCGCTGTGTAAAAAAGAGCTTTCATAGGGCTAAACTCTAAGAAATTAAGACCCAGTCCAATAAGCAAAGATAAAGTAATCACCCCATAAAATAACTTTGCTTGGTAATATTTTTTATTTAAACCAGTGTTCCAATGAAAAGCGGTTGAAACAATATAAGATAAACTCCCACATAAAACAGGTATGGCTAAAAAGCCTGTACCAATAACTCCTAAAGCAAAAAGCCAGTAAGAATAAGTGCCCACAAGAGGCTCTAAAGCTTTTGCTGCTTGTTCTACAGTATCAATTTGATGAATTCCATTGGGAAATAAGGTCACTCCGGTTGTGAGAATTATGAAGTACATCACTAAATTAGAACAAAACATACCCGTTGCCACATCTTGCTTCATGTCCGTTATTTCTTGCTTATCAACTCTTAATGTAGCCTTTGGCTTGTTTTTCCGCTCTGCTTCCATGGTAGCTTGCCAAAAAAATAAATAAGGAGAAATAGTCGTTCCTAATATAGCAACCAACACAGAAAAATACTCTTTGCTAAAAGAGATTTGAGGTGCAAAAGTTGCTTTGATTATAGCTCCCCAATCAGCATTACTTAAAAAGGGAATCACTAAATACAATAAAATAGAAAGACAAAGGTACTTTAAAAATTTTACAATTCTTTGATAAGACAAAAAAATAAGCGAACAAATTAATAATGCCGTTATAAGAACAGAAAAAATAGTAGGGGAAACTGAAGGCATAATCAGATGAGCTACAGCCCCCATCCCAGCAATATCAGCACTAATATTTAGTAAAATAGCTGGCAGCGTTAATAAAATTATAAAAAATAGAATAAACGGTGAATAATGCTTTTGGATATTAGAGGTTAATCCTTCCTTGGTTATCATACCAATACGCGCGCACATTTCTTGAATTGCGAGCATTAAAGGAAAAGTAATAAACGCCGTCCATAAGGTCATCAAACCAAATTGAGCACCTGCTTGCGAATAGGTAACAATTCCAGAAGGATCATCATCACTAGCCCCTGTTATAATACCAGGACCTAATTTCTTTAAAAAAGTATAAAGAGTGCTTTTTTCAGTCTTGCGCTTTTTATTCATTACTATTGTTCTTAGTACATCAATCTAAATTCAATTTAATCTAAAAAATAAAAAATCACTATCCTGATTTACCTTAATGATGATTTAAAAGAATAAAGGCTCTTTAAAAAAGAGCCTTTTTAAGATTAACGGACAAGAACATAATTGCCATTTTTCCACATATAGCGATGGCCATTATGATAAACAACTGGTTTATGATAGCTTGCTTTCATGCCATGCGAACTCCATGGACTTGTAACAACGCCTACCCCCATATCCGCTACGGTAGCAATACCTTTGCCTACAGCTGCCCCAGTATTAGAAACAAAACCTACACCAGTACCTATGGTTTGAGCGCTGTATTTTACGCCCTGACCAACTGTTGCATTGCCGAATTGGCTGACATTGTTCATACCACTATTCATACTGTTACAACCTGCCAAACTTAAAGTCATGATCACTGCTGAAGTTGTTATTGCCAATGTTTTCATTATGTCTCTCCTTGAATCAGATAAATATGATCATCATATGTATTTATAGAGCATAAATTGAACATTTTCTTGAGAACCAAGGAGAATAATATAGATTTAGGGGAATTATTTAGCATTGAAGTGCCGATAAAGCCCTTCAATGTCTTAAATTATTCTGATTAAAACTCTTCTTTGTAGGGTGATTGATTATTTTCTTGAAAATTTTTGAAATTTTGCTTTGCTTCAGTCTTTTTTTCAATATTAAGGCAATCTCTTCGCTCAACAGGGTCGAGTAAATTGGAACAATTATTATTGCTTGCAAAAACATTAGGATTCACCGCTTCATCAGCAAAGACATGCAAAGGCAGCAAGGCCAGGATAAGAATTAATTTTTTCATAATAGACTCTATAAATTTTATTGGTAACTAATCATACCTAATTCAAAACATAAAATATATGCAGACAGACTATATCTAGCATTGTAAAATCACTATTCTTAAGCCCCTACTTTGGCTTGAAAACTTAAATAAATCAGTTTAGATTTTAGTTAATCTTATACCTTAAAGCCTTAAGAAGGAACATAATGGAAAAAACCTATCTTTATAAAAAACATCAAGTTACAGCTATTTTACTGCTGTTTTTCTTTAGTATGACTTTTATAAAAAATCTACACTCTTTTTCTTTCCTTCATCAAAAAGAAACTCAAATGCATCAGCAGAAAGCAATTATACTAATACACGGCTTAATGCGTACCCCTGCCAGTATGTTTTTTTTACGCTCTTATCTAAAAAATCAAGGCTATCCAGTTTATTCCTATAACTATCCTTCAGCAAAAAACACCATTCATGAAGACGGGATTTATCTAAATCACTACATTAAACAGTTCTTAATAAAACATCCTAATATTACAGTTTATTTCATCACCCATAGTTTAGGCGGCATTATTGCTCGTGATGCCTTAGCTCAATTACCTGCAAATCAACTAAAGAGAATTGGTGGTTTAATCATGCTAGCCCCCCCTAATCAAGGTTCGGCGCTTGCTAAATTCTCAACTAAAGTATTTCCTATGATTTCCTATTTTATCAGACCTCTCAACGAGTTAAGCTCTGAACAAAATTCTTACGTCCATAAAGTTCCTGTGCCTAAAATTAAAATAGGCATTATTGCTGGTCGTTATGACGCAAAAGTACCTCCCGCTTCAGCACGCCTAGAAGGACAAGAAGAACCAGTCGTAGTAAACAGTACTCATACCTTTATTATGAATAATGCTCAAACAAAAATATTCATTAAGCGTTTTTTAGAAAACGGTTCTTTCAACTAAGCTAAGACCCTATGATGAAATTAGTTACCATTTGGTAACTAATTGACTGATTATTCAAAGCTATTTATCCTCAAAAAGAATGTTACTTAACTTAAGGAGGATGTAATGAAACAACAAATCATAAAAAAAATAATCCAACAAAAAATGGCAAAAAAGAATAAAGGCTATTGTGGTGGTGGTATTTGTAGACCTTAGTAATTAGATAGAAGCAGCATGAGTGATCCTGCTGCTTCCTTGTAAAAGGATTAGCAAAATGAATGTTCCTAATTTGCACAATCTAATGAGTTATACCAACTCCAAACTCATTTTTCGATACAATAAAGATTATCCACAAGCAAAACTCAGTGCTGAAGAAGCATTAAATGAACTAATGAAATTCATTTGGCTCTGCCGCTTGCATCATCAGGATAAACAAATACATCCACAAAATGAAGCGCTTAATTTCTCCTGTGTTATTCATGAAGAAATGATAAATATTGATCAGATGTGGCATTCATTCCTGTTATATACTCGCGATTATCAGCAATTTTGTAGCAATTATTTACAAGGATATTTTTTCCATCATGATCCCATGGAGGAAACCAAGGAGCTTAGCAATGAATTTTATGAGCAAGAACTGGAGCTGTACTTATCCTACATCCATGATAATTTAGGAGAAGATACCTTAACTAAATGGTTTAGCTCATAATTTAGAACATTCTTGCTCAAATTGAGTCTCAGCCCGCAAAATTGAATTCATATTTTTTTCCGTCCAAAGAGTAAGAGAATGAAGAATTTCTCCTAAGTCTTTGCCTAAAACGGTTAATGAATATTCAACCTTCATTGGCAGGACTGGAAATTCAATCCGAGCAATAAAACCATAACGCTCAAGTTTAACCAAGCTCTGCGTTAAGACTTTTGCCGAAATACCCTCAAGTTCGCGTTTTAATTCACCAAACCGGTAAGTTCTCTCTAATAGAATAGAAATTAATAATACTGACCATTTATCACTGACAAGTTCTAATACATTACGAGAGGGGCATTGCTCTTTATAGACATTAAACTGTTCAATCATTATTGACCTTATTCATTATCCAGCTGACAAAATTTTATTTTGATAATACCCTAATGAAAAAACAAACTATAATTAGATAAAAATCAGCCAGTTCATGGAGTATTTTTAATAAATTATGGAAAAAGGAGTTAATTTTGCAGCGAAATTTATTAATAGTGGATGATGAAATTAATATTCTCAAAACCCTACAGCGCCAATTAAGCTCTTTGCAAGACAGTGATTATCATATTTATACGGCACAAAGTGGAGCAGAAGCGCTAGAACTACTACAAATAAATCCCATCCATGTCATTATTTCCGATCAACGAATGCCTAACATGACTGGAACCCAATTATTAAGTCAAACAAAAATACTTTACCCACAAACAATCAGATTAATCCTAAGTGGATATACAGATTTTATCTCAGTTCAAGAGGCAATCAACAGTGGAAGTATTTATAAATTTTTAAATAAACCATGGAAAACTCATGAGCTTCGCAGCCATATTAATGATGCTTTCGCTTACTATGATATACACATGGAAAACTTACAAGCCAAGCAAGCAATAATGAATGCTATAGTAGCGGTAATCATTACAGATAATCACCATATTGTTCAATCGGTTAATACAGCGTTTTGTTTAGCAACAGAGTATTCTAAGTTAGAAGTAATTGATTTTTCACTGAATTTATTTGATGGCGGGCAAATTTCGAAAGATGAAATAACTGAGATTTACTACAGTAGACCTCTTTCGAAACCCCGATCACCCCAACTCCATGTTATAAATTGAAGCAATTAAGTTAAATCGTAATCCAAATCGTTTCCGTCTATTTCTATATCTATCTGATATTATTTTGAATCTTTTAAGCATCCCAATAACGTTTTCATTT
>CANJQE010000150.1 GCA_947476305.1 Legionellaceae bacterium | reverse complement strand
TTTAACACCATTAGTGATGATGCAATTAGTACTGTTGAGAATGAGTTAAATAATAGGCCAAGAAAGTGTTTAAACTATAAAAGTCCTATTGAAATTTTTAACACAAACTAGAGGCGGCAAAGTTGCGATAACTAGTTGGATCCGCCGCTTAACCATTACTTTTGGCCAGGCAATAGCGTACTTAGTTGGCTATATGCTTCATGATTATTCTGCTCATAGTTGGCGTTATTTATTGATGATAGCCAGTATTCCTGGTGTGATACTTCTTTTCGGCATGTATTTTGTACCGCATGCACCGCGCTGGATAATAAAAAAAAGAGGGATAGAGCAGGCACGGCTTATCTTAAGACGAATAAGACCTTGGGATCATAATGTTGATGAAGAGGTAAGTGATATTAGTCATGCTTTAAAGTATCAATCGGTAAAAGCCCCGTCTTTGCTAAAAAAACCGATTCTCTTTGTATTATTACTCGGGATTGCTTTAGGCGTTGCTCAGCAGTGCTCAGGGATTAATGCCATTATGTATTATGGCCCGGTTATTTTTGAAGCCGCAGGTTTTTTTCCGGTGAAAAATGCTATTTTAGCTACTTTTTGTATCGGACTCGTAAATTTTTTCTTTACTATCATTACCTTAGCATGTGTGGATAAATTAGGAAGACGTATTTTATTATTAAGTGGAACGCTTATTGCTGCTTTAAGTTTAATGACGGTCACTTTCTTATTTAATAATTTCCCAGATCAAAAATTTTCAATTTTATTAGCCTTTTCTCTTTATGTGGCGGGTTATTGTATTAGTGTCGGATCCTTATTTTGGGTGATTATTTCAGAAATATATCCAGTACAAGTAAGAGGATTAGCAATGAGTATTGCTACAGTAGTCCAATATCTGACTAATTTTATTATTTCTCTCTTTTTCTTAGGAATCTATCAAGAGCTTCATCAATATACTTTTTCCTTGTTTGGTCTATTTTGTATCTTAGCTTTTATCTTAATCTATTTTTTTGTACCAGAAACAACCGGTGTTTCCTTAGAAAAAATAGAAGAGCGTCTTATGGACAATTATAAAATAAGAGATATCGGTTGTAATTTATCTAATAAAAAAACGCCCTCAGAAATCATTGCCGCACAATAAACCCCCTATCGTTCTGTAAAATAACGAGCCACTGTGCTATATTATTTATCATTGATTGTGGTTGGCAAAGGATGCTCATGAGGTATATTGTTGTTGGTTTATTACTCTCACTATGTTTTTGTAATCAAGCATGGACGCAAAAACGAGCACCAATATTAACGGATGTATATAGAATACAGGATATTAGTGAACCTGATCTTTCCCCTGATGGACAAAGAGTTGTTTATTCCCTTCACCAATTGCATGCAGATACTAATAAAGAAAGCACTAATTTATGGTTGGTTGCTCTGGATACTAAAAAGAATAAGCAAATTACTTTTACGGTTGATTCTAATTACTCTTTGCCAAAGTGGAGCCCTAATGGTTACTGGATAGCTTATTTATCCGACCAGGGTGAGCATACACAAATTTACTTATACTCACTAAAAACGGGTAAAAAAATCCAATTAACTGAGTTTGATAATGATATTAGTGATTTTTCCTGGTCTCCTGATTCAAAAGAAATTGCTTTTATAGGGGAAACCAAAAAGCACGAAGCTAATGATGATGATCCCATCGTTATTAATAGATACGATTTTAAAGACGATACCGAAGGCTATTTAACGGATTCTAGAGATCATCTTTATCTTTTTAATCTAAAAACAAAGAAAGCGGCTCTTTTAACTTCAGGGGAGCATGATGAATTTTCTCCTGCCTGGTCTCCTGATGGTAATTATATTGCTTATGTCAGCAAACGCGGCAAAGATCCTGACCGCCATTACAATTATGATATCTATCTTATTCAACCCCACCAATCCTTGTCTGAGCGTCAAATAACTCATTATCGTGGTAGTGATATGTCCCCTGAGTTAGATTCAAGTATTGCCTGGAGTCCTGATGGCTCTAAGCTTGCTTATTTACGTACCCAAGAAGGTAAATGGTATTTTTATGCACCTTCGCAATTAACGTTAGTAGATCTTAATAATGGACAAGAACGTGTTATTTCTCCTATTGATAGGTGGTTTTACAAACCTCAGTGGTCTGTTGATGGAAAAAAAATCTATGCTTTGGTCGAGCAAAATAGGAATACCTATTTGAATGAGATTAATCCTAAAACAGGGGAGGTAAAACAACTCACTCATGGAGGCCGTTATGATCAAAACTTTGTATTAGGAAGGGATAAAATTATTTTATTAAGTAGCGATGATCAGCATCCTGCAGAATTATTTTTACTCGATAAACAACTGATGCCTTTAACGCAACAAAATAAGTTATTGTTAGATGAAGTGGCCTTTCAATCGGCGGAAGATTTTTCTTTCCAAAATAGTGAGAGAGTGACTATTGATGGCTTAGTAATCAAGCCTGCTTCCTATGTTAAAGGGCAAAAATTGCCAAGTTTTTTTTATCTTCATGGGGGGCCAGTAGATCAATACAGTCATGCATTCGACTTTGAATTACAGTGGCTTGCAGCCAATGGCTATGTAGTAATTGCACCTAATCCAAGAGGCAGTTCGGGAAAGGGGCTTGCGTTTTCCAAAGCAATTTATGCGGATTGGGGTAATCATGATGCTAAAGATGTCTTAGAAGCAGTGGATTATTTCGTGGCGCAAGGTATTGCCGATCCTAATCGTTTAGCCGTTGGTGGCTGGAGTTATGGTGGGATGTTAACCAATTACGTCATTGCGCGTGATAAACGTTTTAAAGCTGCTATTTCTGGTGCGGGCTCAGGAAATGTATTAGCTAATTATGGCTCAGATCAATATACCTACGACTACGAACAGGAGTTAGGTAAACCCTGGGAAACACCACAGGCCTATTTAAAATTAAGTTATCCTTTTATGAATGCCAACCGCATTAAAACGCCTACTTTATTTATGTGTGGTCAGCTTGATTTTAATGTACCTTGCGAGGGTTCTGAGCAATTATATCAAGCCTTAAAATCATTAAATGTGCCTACACAATTGGTTATTTATCCAGAAGAGCACCATGTATTGACTACTCCCCGACATATTTACGATAGCTTAAAACGTTATACTGATTGGTTGAATCACTATTTAAAACAAGCTCATAATACTTGAACCTAGGTTAGCAATTGCCAATCCAGCAAGGGATATAAAAGTTAAGCACATGGCTAGAATACGTAATTTAAACTGCTTAGGATGATGTAAAAAAACATGAGCATGAATTAATCTTCCTAAAATAAAAACACCCATAAACAATAAAATCACTAGATTTTTTAGCTGATTTAGTTCAGCACATAAGCTAAGAATCAATACCAGGGGAGTGTATTCAGAAAAGTTGCCATGTGCTCGTATAGCCATTTTTAAATTCTTATTCCCCTTACTTCCAACAGATACTTGGTACAAACGCCGTAATGAAATTACTCTAAGCGCCAGGATAATATAAAGGAAAGCTAGAAATGAGGCTGAAAGCGTTGTAACTGGGTACATATCGGGCTCCGTTTTAATAAAGTAAAGTGACTAGTCCCATAATAATAAAAAGTACTGCTGCAAAATAATGAATCCATTTCATAGGTATTTTCTCTGCGAAGAGCGTACCAATAAATACAGCGGGCACATCAGCAAGGAGCATTCCTAAAGTAGTTCCTGCAATTACTAATAAGGGCATTTTATAATGAGCTGCTAAGGCGATAGTTGCAATCTGTGTTTTATCCCCCATTTCTGCGAGAAAGAAAGCAATTAGAGTGGCACTAAACACATTAAGGTTATTTTTTATTTTTAGCTCACTCTCATCGTAGGTATCAGGAATTAACATCCAAATTGCCATAGCAATAAATAGAAAAGCTAAAATCCAGCGCATCATTTCTGGGCTAATTAAATAAGTAAGCCATAAGCCCATAAAGCCTGCAAAGCTGTGATTTATTAAGGTTGCGCAAGTGATTCCTAAAATAATCGGCCAAGGTTTTTTAAAGCGAGCTGCTAAGATTAAAGCAAGTAATTGCGTTTTATCACCTAGTTCTGCAAGTAGAACTATAAAGATTGAAGTGAAGAAAGCATGCATAAATTAGAGCTCTGAAGATAATCCTAATAGCTTAACCTGTTCTTTTCTTTTAATTAATCTTATTTCAAATAAAAAATTAATAAAGGTATATAATTAATCTACTAGATAATAATTTTATCATTTCAAGGTGGTATTATGATTAACCCATTAGAGTATCAGTCTAAGGGAGACAAGCAAAACTCTGATTATTTTAATGAATATAAAGTAAAAATTTTTGAGCGCAGGAAAGCCTCTGGTTTAGAAGACTTATATAGTGATATGTGTGGGATTGTAGTGCAAGTGCAAACAGGCGATGCCCTTGCTTATTTACAAGAACTTTATGCAATGACGCCTTATCGTTATACGGCTAGTTACATCAGTCAAACTCATAAAATATATTGCTTGATAAATAATCAAAAAACACCGGTTTTTATTATTCTAGAGCCCTTAGATCCTAATTTTCGTGATGATATAACCCGTCTTAATAAAATGTATCCTAATGCTCGAGAAAAATTTAATGCGCGTTATGTAGGTGAAATTTATCATTGTAAGGATAAAAATAGTACTCGCCAAATTTTATCATCCCATGATTTTAATTTTGCTGATCCGAATATGACCGAAAATAAATTTTATTGTAATAAACATATTCATTTTACGAGGTTATCCGATTTTACTTATAACAGTGTCGGTTATTTGGATGATGACATTTTTGATTTTGATCGTTTAGAACTAGGGCAGCGCTTTTATCTTACTAAAGAACAAGAAATGCTATTAGCACAAACAGAGCAACGCGCTATTGATAATGGCACCCATAATCTTATCAAAGGTATTGATCATATGGCCACGCGTATTTTAGCTGGCGAACGTGAAGACGCTATTTTAGAGTTTCTCTGTTTATCTAATTACTACTTTTGGGGCGCATACAACATCAACGATATGAATTCTTCGACCAATGTTAATCGGGTATCACATGGTAATGATATTCAATCACCGGCTAAAGTATTTACTGCAAATAACACGCCCTTTATGATTAACTCCTTTAAAAATTTACCAATGCCGACGGAAACCTTTGTACGCAATTACGGTAGAAGAATGCATCATATTGCCTATGAGATCGTTGATGGCGATCACGCTTCCGGACTAAAAAATATTGATTATGTCATTAACAGCTTAAAAAAAGATTTTTCTATAGGTTTTTTAGCACAAGTCTTTGGTGAATGTGTTGATGAGCCCGACTTAAAACAAATCTTTTCTAAACACTCTTCCTATTCCTTATTAATTACAGAATATGTAGAGCGTTGCCATGGTTTTGATGGCTTTTTTACCAAAGCGAATGTTGCAGCATTAACCGAGGCAGCTAGTTTAGATGAGGGCGTTGGTCAGAAAAAAGCAAATATTGTTGGCGATTAATAATCAAAGAGGATGATTATGAACAAAGGATTGGGATTAATTTTATGCGCTCTTAGTTTTAATGCGGTGGCGCAAACACAGATGGAACTGAATCAAGACGCTTGTAATCAATTAAAGCAAGCAGACAAGAAATTAAATCAGGTCTACCAGCAAATTTTAGCTGACCATCAAGACGATAAAATATTTATTAATCATTTTAAAGAAGCCCAGCGTAAATGGGTGGCCTTTCGAGATGCTTATGCAGACTCCATGTACATACCTGAATATGCTCAAAACTATGGTTCTGTCATGCCGATGTGTCAGTGTTATTTTCTAGAAAATAATACTAATGAACGTATTAAACAATTAAAACTATGGATTGATGGAGTTGAAGAAGGCGATTCCTGTGTGGGAAGTACCTCGTAAATAATGGCTCTATGAAACCTTCTATACAATGGATTTTATTTAGTTAAGGAAGAATAAAATGAGTAAAGAACTAGACAATTCAAATCCTGAAGTTCCTCCAATGGAAGATCCTCCTCTGCCCGACTCTTATGAGCCCAGTCCTGGAGAAGTTCCTGAGTCACCAGAGAATCCTCCCAGAGAGGATTAAGAGTAAAAATCCTAACCTATGAGTTGCTAGACAATGGCTTAGTCAGGTATTGTCGCGCATTTTCAGTTCGAATCTTATATATCGATGTAAGTTCCTTTGTAAGTGGGTGTTAATCTCTTGACTCTAAACTGCTGCGGTGTTGGGACAAAAATAAAAGAAAACAAGACACAAGGCTGGGCTGTAAGCCCCATAGCAGTCAAGTTAAGCAATAGATGCTGTCTTTGCGAGCCTTGGCGGAAGAAATTGTGAGTTAAATATATAATAAATTACAATTGCTTCACTTCACGGTTATGACAGACCCTGTGAGCGCTTTGTCTTCTTTTAATCCTGCTAGATTTGTTTTGCAAGCTAAACAGCAACCACATCCTTAGTAAGCATCATTCAGTTCATGACTACCCAGACCAGAAAACCTTAACTTAATGCAAGTTAAGATTAAGCTCGGGCAGACTAAGCTGCCATCTCCGCGCAGGCGGAGATCCATCTCTAATCATGCTCTGCGGCTAACCGAAGAATGGATCCCGATTTCTCGGGAATGACAAATCTTCTTAACGCAACGACAGTGAGCAGGACGGAAGCACCGTCTCGAAGCCAAGGTACTGTTTTTCGCTTAATATCGAACTAAAATTAAACTGCTATGCGGCATGTTCGCACTCTATTAAGCCCTGTAATTCATTCAGAGCAGTTTTATCTTCTATCTTAATTAAGGTAACCCAAGCCGCAATTATTTTATTGTAGGTTAAGATGCGGTTTAGCAGCTGTTTCCTTTTTTCTTCTTCATCTAATTGATCTTTAAGCTTAGTTTGCTTTTTATTTAGAGTCTGCCAATAGTCTATTGCATTGGATAAGGTTTGATTCTGATGAGCCAGACCCCATTGTTTTATCTTTTCAACACGGTTTTTTTGATAAAGCAACTTTCTTTCTGTAATTTCAGTTTTACTTCAAATTCAATTGATTAATATTCAAACAAAAACAACTTCGCAATCAACCACTCATCCTAATAGTTCATTAATTAACCAACGTATGCAATCAACTAAAATGAAG
>CANJQE010000149.1 GCA_947476305.1 Legionellaceae bacterium | reverse complement strand
TTGAATAGTATAGAAATCTCTGTTTTATTTAACCTCCCTTCTTTATACGTCGCAATTACGCGATCCCTCAAGTCCAAACTATATGCTTTCATAAATAAAACGTTAAAAAGCAATTATCATACAGGTAAATATACCGGTTTAGCTATAAAATAAAAGAAATTCTTACAAAAAGCGATGAAAGGAGCGATTTACTTCGACAAGCTAAGAAAGAAAAAGTTGATACTCATTCAAACTCAGGAAATGAAGGCTTTAAACATTGGCCTCCTCCTCCTCGCCAAGCCGATAGAAGTGATTTTGATAGACAGGGGTTTTTTACTCATACTTATAGTCACAGCTCAGTCTTTGAAAGTAGAGGGCGTATTATAGAACGAACTGTAACAGTTGAAGAAAGTTGGAGTAATACAAGCTATCGCTCATAGAACCAAAAATCTATTAAATAATACAGCGGCGGTGAAGACTCATAGTCCTTAAACTAAGCATCGTGAATCTATCCATAATTTTAACGTGAGTTCGGTATAAGGAATGGAATACTCCGTCCCTATCTGAACCTGTTGTTCCTAATGATATTAAATGTAGCAACTGTCTTGAATTTAATTCAAGACAGTTGCTACATTAAATTCTTATATCGAACTCACCTATTTTATTTTTTTGCGCCGACTACAGATCAAAAATCCATTTTTTCTGACTTAAATACCCTGCGTTTTTTGATAAGAATTTCATTATATCTACAAGGACACCTTGATCCAATTCAATATTTTCAATAACTTTAGTTTTGCTTTATCCCTGGTATTAAGGCAACATGGTCTACCGATATTGTGTTCTGCTAGAAACAATAATTTTTATAGTATAAACCGATTAATCTGTTCTTATATGAATATGAACAAAGTGGAGTTGCATTTTATGAAATTAAATATAGGATTTCTCACTCTTTCCTTAGCCCTTAGTTATTCCGTTTTCTCAGCAGACTCTCAAGATAAAAGTAAAAAGACCAATGATCCCTTGCACTTAGATTGGATTAATAAACAAGTAACGCCAAGCCAAGATTTTTATGCCTATGCTAACGGTAATTGGCAAAAGAATAATCCCATTCCTCCGGAATACGCATCTTGGGGAAGTTTTAATATCCTTAATGAGCGCGTGCTAGATATTGTTCATCAGATGTTAATTAAGGCCTCAGAAAATAAAGAGGCTAAGTCCGGCAGTTTAGAGCAAAAAATAGGTGATTTTTATTATAGTGGAATGGATGAGTCCTTAATTAATAAGCTAGGATTTACCCCTTTAGATTCAGAATTTACTGCTATTAATAAGATAAAAAATTTGAATGATTTACAAAAAGAATTAGCGCACTTACATCTCATTGGCGTAGATGCTTTATTTGGTTTTGGTAGCATGCAAGATTTTAAAGACAGCAGCCTTATGATTGGTGCTGTCATGCAAGGCGGTTTAGGGCTACCTGATCGGGATTATTATTTGAAAGACGATCCTAAGTTCAAACTAATCAGAGAAGCTTATTTAGATCATCTTGCCAATATATTTCAGTTATTGGGTGATAATCTAGAACAAGCCGCTAAAGAAGCAAAAACTATAATGACTATTGAGACTCAATTAGCTAAAGCCTCTATGTCTCAGATAGAGCAACGTGATCCCCATGCTATCTATCATATAAAATTGGTCAAGGACATTGATAAAGAAACAGCTCATTTTAATTGGACAGAGTATTTTACTGCCATGGGGCAGGGCGAAATAAAAATGATTAATTTTGCGATGCCTCAATTTTTTACAGCAATGAATAAGCTCTTAGTGGATGTATCCATTGATGATTGGAAAACTTATTTGCGTTGGCATTTAGTCGAGGCTTACGCACCATATTTATCACAGGCCTTCGTGGATCAAAATTTTAAAATGAGTAAAACGATATCGGGCACCGAAAAACTACTTCCTCGCTGGAAAAGAGTAGTCAGTACTGAAAATGGGGCTTTAGGATTTGCCATAGGAAAAATCTATGTTGATAAGTATTTCTCTGCTCATTCTAAAGAAGAAGTGATGGGTATTTTAAAAAATATTAGAGCGGTATTAAGCGAAGATATCGTAAATTTAAAATGGATGGATCCTGCTACTCGTACTGCTGCATTAAAGAAATTAGAATTAATGCACGAGCGGATTGGTTATCCTGAAAAATGGCGTGACTATTCCAGTTTGAAAGTAGATAGAGGACCTTATGCACTCAATGTGATGCGTGCGAATGAGTTTTTAGTACAGCGTGATCTCAAAAAAATTGGCAAACCGCTTGACCGTACTGAATGGGCAATGAGTCCGCAAACTATTAATGCCTATTATGATCCTTCGATGAATAATCTTAATATGCCGGCAGGAATTCTCCAGTCTCCATTTTTTGATCCTAAAGCGCCTGCAGCGGTAAATTACGGCGCGGTTGGTTTTGTGATGGGGCATGAAATGACTCATGGTTTTGATGATCAAGGCGCACAATTTGATGGTCATGGAAATTTAAAAAATTGGTGGACGCCTAGTGATTTATCTAAGTTTAATAAAGCGACCCAATGTATTGCTGATCAGTTCTCTAAATACGTTGTGGATGGCGATATGCCTGTGCAAGGTAAATTAGTAGTAGGAGAAGCCACCGCCGATTTAGGAGGGATTACTTTAGCCTATAAAGCCTTTCATCGCTCCAGTGAATACAAACAAGCTAAAGTGATTGATGGCATGACCCCTGATCAACAATTCTTTTTAGGCGTAGCTCATGTATGGGCGCAGAATATGCGCCCGCAACAAATGCGCAATCAAGTAACTACCGATCCACATCCTCCAGCAAAATATCGAGTCAATGGTAGTTTAGCTAATATGCCAGAATTTCAGGCGGCATTTAGTCTTCCTGATGACAGTCCTATGGTCAATAAACCTCGTTGTACTATTTGGTAATAAGCTACTCCGTCAAATGATGGTATTTGACGGAATTAATAGAGGGAATGGTTCTCGGTTTTTGCATAAAGTTGACTAAAAGTGCTTATTAAGTTACCATGCGTGCTTTTAACACTTTGGGGATTATTTTATGCCAAAAAGAGGAACCTATCGTCCATTAACAACTGAGGGCGTAATTGTTGACTCCATTATATCAGTGCCTTTTGGTGCCTTGTTTGGTGGTGTAGCAGGTAGTTTAGGAAAAGGTGCGCTTTCCTTTTTTAGTCCAGCAATGGCTAGTGCCGCTGGTAATTTTGCTACTTTTGCTGGTGTGGGAATGATTGCTGCTCCTTTAACGATTATTCCTAATTTTATTATAAATAATTTACTGGCTCGAAGTGATTTTTTAAAAAAGCATCCTAATCTTGCTTCTTTTGTAGCGAACACAGCAGATTTTTTAATTACTTTAGGCGCAGTAACAGTAGGTGCTGCATTATTAAGTGCTTCATTGCCTGCCACCCTAATTTCTATGATGATTATTCCTACAGCGCTCTATGTATTAAATACCTTATGTAATCTCATCAATGCTTGTTTACATGGAGCAGATAAACAGCTTGAGCATACTGCTGCTTCCTTATCTCAATAAATTTATTTATAGCCTCTACAAAAAGAGGCTATAATAAATCCTCGTCTATAATCAAAACAAAAAATAATCCTTCACCGGAGAAGAATATGTCTAAAGAGGAAAAAATCTGTCTTATTATTCGCTATATTACCAAGCAAGCCAGCGCTAATAAAAGTTGTTGTAGATAATGTCCGCATTACTTTCGCAAGTAGTTCTCTATAAAAACCCCTCTGTAGTGGGGCAGTTTTGTCATTTCCATAGTCAGTATTCAGCACCTGAAGCAGAACAATTGTTCAAGGATTTACTGGCATGGTTATGGCTTAAAGAGCAAAGACAAAAATCAAATAAATCCACCTATCTTTTTGGTCCCTTGCTGATTTTAGATGAGCTTTGGCATCTTTTTATTTTGCATACTCGCGATTATATCGACTTTTCTTCGCGTTATTTTGGTGAATATCTTCATCATGAGCCTGAACCTCCAGGCTTTGAGCATCTGTTAACTGAAGAGGAATTAGGTGATTATTTGACTGATTGTTTTGAATATCTTGATTCGGCATGGGTCGAGCGACGTTTTGCCCTCGCTTTTGATACTCACTCTGCATCAGGGTAAAGCCCTCTTTGCCCCATCTTGAACGAAAAACGCGAGTTCAATGCTCCTATTCATATATTGATGTATGCTGCGCTTGCCCTCGAATTTTTTCGTTCAACCTGGACTCAAATAGGACTTTCCTCCAAGAGGCCTTACCTTCACTTGAACGCTTACCCTATTTTTTCAATAAATAACGAAATACACCAACTTAGGAAATTTCACCTGAAAATCCTCGCTCCCCACTTGTGGGGAGCGAGTTAGAGAGAGGGGATTTTTATCTTGAAGTGGATGCTATGAACGTGTACCTAGATTAATTATTTCCCTTCGGCTAAGTGTATCAGTGCTTTACGTAGTGGCTCGTAAGAGCAGTTTTGGCTTTCGCTAATGATAGAGGATTTGGCCTCATTGCTTAGTTCATAATTAAAAGATTTTTTAATTTTTTTATGCTCAGTTATTGCTGCTTCAACATTCACTTTAATAGAAGATAATTGATACATTCCAGCTTTTCTTAATTGGTCACGTAATTCTGGAATAGCATAACGAATTTGAGAAGCCCAAACGGCATCAGTAGCCCCTAAAACTAGACAGCCCTTATTAAAGCTACTTACTTTGCAATAAGGAGCTAAGTCTGCGGGAAGTAGATTATTTATTTTTTGCGTAAACTCTTCGAGTTGTACGGAGCGCTGGCAGATTTCAGCGAGTTGCTTATTTAAGCAGTATCTTATTGATTTCATTTAAGCTACTCTATCGCCAACCGTTCATTTGGGTATAGAATAGCAAATTATCGTGAAAGACAATAGACTAGTATAAGAACTCATCTTAATTTGAGAGTAAAGTGAAGGTGGCGAATGACTGAAGATCTTAAGGAAGGAAATGTAATTTATTTTACCCGATTACATTGGGTTATATTTTTCTGGCCTGTTATTGCTTTATGCTTGACCTTTGTGCTGCAAGCATATCTTCCTCAGTTAGGGGATATGTGTCTCTTTCTAATGGGTTTTGCTTTGCTTTGGATAGCAATGACTTGGGTTACTTATTATTTTTCCTCCATCACTATAAAGAAAAAACAAGTAATTCTACGTACCGGAATCATCGTTCGCCAAACTGTGGATATTCCTTTAAGTAAGATTGAAACCATTGATATTCGTCAATCCATCCTAGGAAGTCTTTTTAAATATGGTGCACTTGTTATTACCGGCACAGGTGGTACCAAGCATTTAATCAATTACATTCATCGCCCTCTGACCTGTAGAAGATATATTGAACAGTTAATGAATGAGCCACAATAATGATACTTCTACGTTCTAGTTAAAAATTGAATTAGTTAGAACTTAGAAGGCTTAGATTATTGACAAAGTTTATTCATTTGCTCTTCAAATAAAGCATTTTTTCTCCGAAGTGAATAATGGATTTTTTCTATTATTCACTACTAGTTAATGATGGGCTATTACCCGAATTAGTTATAAAAAAGCAATTAACCGATTTGCGGAATACAAATCTCTCTCTCTATGGAGACCAGGGGACTTAAAAAATTCAATAAAACGTGATGCATATTTTTTGTCGGATTAAATTTATTTATGCTATTATTTAAATATCAAATGACACTTACTATAGAATCCAAGAATGAAAAGAAAGGATTGTTCATTTTTAGTATGTATAAATGCCGATTTTTTTTCCCAAAAATTGTTCGATTTTTTAAATTTGAGTATTCTTACTTTAATAAAAGTTATTAGAAATAAATCAATAAAACTTCTAATTGTAGATATTACTCAGCTTGAAGTAGAGGAACAAATAAAAAGACAAATTAGGGATGCGAATAAAGAACTACAAATTCTTTTAAATACTACTCCTGGTCGTTTTATAAAAACACAAATTAATTATTCTTTAAACGTCCATACACTTAATAATTTAAAAAACTTTAAAAAATTTTTAAAAGACACAAAAGCAACGGTTATATCTTCTGATAAGGTAAACTTTAAGGAAATGCTCACCCTAGATTTTAAGCTCCAATCGTCTTATTCAACAAAAGTAAAAGCTGAGCATTGTAGGACAGGTATGTGCTTATCCCTGAAAAATCACGCCCAGGAAAATAATCAATCAATTTACATGATTTCAAAGGATCAAGATATAATAAAATTTTGTGAGGCAAATACTAACCTATTTCGCCAAAGTAATTCCTTAGAGGAGTTTTTAGATATTATTAATAAAGAAAATAGCAACTATCAGCTGATAAAAGAATACGCAAAATCACAGATTAATGATATTAAATATAGAGTAACTGCTGAAATAATTAATCACCCCTATTTTCTTATTACCAATTATTCAGATGTTAGTATAGATGAAAAATTGATAAAAAATATTCCCTTTGAAGAAATTAATGTTATATATTTAGACAAAAACATAGCAGAAATTAGTATAAATTTTAAAGTGGAATTACTAATTAATTTTACATATGTAAGTGATGAAACTACCTTTTCAGAAGATAAAAATAATTACTTTAATAATTATAAAAAAAACTCATTTGAGATAGATAAACATATACCTATATATATAACGTTGAATTTTGTAGACATTCAAAATATAAAAATTAAAAAAATACATATACAACAATTAGATGATGTTCTTGAATATTATGAGTATTGTCATATTAATAAATAAAAATAGACTAATTCACTAATAATAGGTACAGAAAAAATATGTCTTCTGTAAAATATATATAAGCATTAAATCCACATTTCATCTTAATGTCGAGGGGCTTTATCTTTGAATATTCACAAAAAATGCCTGTATATACATATATTAGCAAATAAGAGGATGTGTATTTAATCTCTTGAATCTTGGTTAAGAATAGCAACATAACCGATGGAAACTCTAAGAATACCTGCCTTAATTGCGGCCTCTTTTAATCAAGAAATGCATTATTATTTTGGATGATAGAGCATGAAAAAAATGGGAATTATTTTTTTATCCTTCATAATATTTTTCGAAGCATGCCATATTATTGTTTATTTTTTGCAAAAAGAAACACCTTGAACCTCCCTCGATTTACAGGACACCTTGTTTAATGGGTATAATCCAAGTAACGAGGAGTTATGATGAGCAACAACAGCTACACAAAAGAATTTAAAATAAAAGCAGTAGAGATCCTTGAGCAAGGG
>CANJQE010000148.1 GCA_947476305.1 Legionellaceae bacterium | reverse complement strand
CCCCCTTCGGGCCTCAAAATCTACGCTCCCCAATGACTGACGCCTTTTCGTATGGCCTTATATTTTCCCTGCGGAAAAACATCCGGCCCTAAGGCTACCAGGGACTACTCGCCCGCGCCTTCGGCTCTCCATGGCTCGCAGCGATTGAAGTAAATAAACTCATACAAAAAATAGAATACTCGAAATATTAGAAAAGCTTATTGTTGCAAAGGCTCAGGTATACTATTCATAAAATCCCCATCAAATCCTGTAGCCAATCCCAATACCGTCCAGCTCTCTTTATCATGGCGCAAATAAGCAATCTGATCATCATACTTAGGCTGACTATAATGTACTACAGCCGAAGCATAGGGAGAAAGACAGCGCTCCGATTTGACTTTGGCACCTTCAGAAGCACCTTTGCTATCATTTTCTATATAAGACATGATAGCAGTATGCATTTCCTGTATCTCTTTTGCATTACAGTTCAATTCTGCGGAAGAACACAGTGAGCTATAAGCCAAGATTAAAAATACGGTGCTTTTCTGACAGAAGGCGTTTATTTTTCTCATAATGAATCACTCAAAATTAGCTTATTTTTCAAAATAACATGAATAAATCTTTATGCCAATTCACGATTGCCAGGCGTTTAATAAGGTCTTCGCATTTTGATACATTAGTGTTCCAATATTAAATTCTGCGCCAGGATAGACAACAAATATTAAAGCTAATAAAGGAGCCCTATCTATTAAATGTGATCTAATCGCTGCCTGAAAACCTAAAAACCAATTAGTTTTATCGATACTTAGGCCGCTAATTGATTCAAAATAAACTCTATAAAGCTCCAAGTAATAAGAACTGAATTCTACTATATTATGAGGTTTAGCAGCATAAAGAATAAATTGAGCGATATCATATTGAGGTATATCCCAACGCACACACTCCCAATCTAAAATAACCACCGACGGCTTGCTATGCAAGGTTCTAAAACCAATATTTCTCGGGTTATAATCTGAATGAATAATCGTTTTTGCAGATTCATCCATCACCGGATACCAATTAGGAATGTCTTTAATTAGAGCTAAATGAGATGCATAAAATGTATCATCTACCAAATCAGGAAAGCTACGTTTTAAATTAAACGCAAATTGCTCCCATAACTCAACAGAAGAATAAAAATCCTGCTGGTTAAAAGGTCCTAGGATATTAGGCTCGATGCTACTTAGCAATTCAGGCTTATTATAAAAAGGCTGATGCAAATGAGCAATTCCCTTCATCGTAGCCGCAAATAACTCTTTATCCCATTGCTCTACTCCACTGAGATCATTTAAATGAGTCATCTCTTTTACTAATTCGAGGAATACAAAGGTTTCATCAGTTTCTTTATCCCAATAACGACCATAATATTTAGGACAATAGCTTGCGAATATCGGATAATGATGTTGAAGCTCATAATGATAATATTCATTCGCAAATAAATGCTTAAACTCTCGATGAACAAAGGTATTTTCTATAGCCTGGCTTAAGTTGATTTTAAAGTGTTCTAACATATGAGGATAAACATTTTCAGTAAACATCCCGGGAGGATGCCCTTTAACCACCAGATCTAAATGACTAGGATTTCCATTGCGTAACAAATTAAGACGCACAGGATTAAAGCCAAGGTAATTATCAGCACTGAGATTTTTATATTTTCCTTTAGTAAAAGCATCTCCCATTAAACGTAGGTTGGAATTGACCACTGTATTTATCTTATTGATTTTTAATATTTTTATATCTACATTAGGAATGGTACGTTGTAATTCGCTTTCTAAAATGGCTAATAACTGGTCTGTATTCATTTTTTTTTATGGTTAGGTTCTTTCTATTAGCTTACAATAAAAATGAAATTACTGCCTATGATATCTTGCTATACTATAACTAATTGAACCAATATAGTACAATTAGCGTGAATTCATTCTTTGCTCATATTTTTAGATGTACTCTTATTTGTCTTTGCGGTTTATGGGGTATTCCCTCAGAAGCAGCGGTAACGAAGCTTTATGGTGTTACTGTAAGCAATCCGTGGAATCAACTTCCTGCAATTATTACTTCCTTAAAGAATTTAGCTAAAAAACCAACTACACGAATTGTCTTTGATGAAAAGGTTCCAGCCAGTGAATATAAAAATATAGTCAGTCAAATTCATAAAGTCAGTGGCACAATGGGAGAGCTTGTAGATTCAAGTAGCATGAAACAATACAGCTTAGCCCAATATTTAAGTAGAACAAAACAGTACCTTAATACCCTTAAAGGGAACATTGATATTTGGGAAATTGGTAATGAAATTAATGGAGAATGGTTAGGAAGTACTTCCTCAGTAGTTGCCAAAATGACAGGCGCTTATGATCTGGTAAAACAGCAAGAGGGAAAAGCTGCTTTAACGCTTTACTACAATCAGGGTTGTTATGGTAAAGCAGATCATGAACTATTTGCCTGGGCGAAAAAAAACATCCCCCCTAGAATGAAACAAGGTTTGGATTATGTGTTCATTAGTTATTATGAGGATGACTGTAATAACCTAGAACCCGATTGGCCTGCAGTATTTAATAAATTAGGTGCTCTATTTCCTAATTCTAAAATTGGCTTTGGAGAGTGTGGGACAATAAATAAAAATTTTAAGGAAGCCTACATTTATAATTACTACACCATGCAAATTACACATCCTCGCTATGTTTTAGGAGGATTTTGGTGGTATTTTGATGCATCACAAAGTGGTGGCCCAGGCGATATGGTGCCTTGGAAAAATCACTTATGGTCGGTTTTGAATGCCGCCATACAAGACTAAAATAAACTTACCCGAATCCATTTGTTTTATTATAATTATCTATTTTGTATAAAATGACTTAATGCCTTTAGCTAATCATTTAGAAACCACACAGCCTAAGTCAGAAGAAGAATTAAACCATTTAACAGGACTTCTTACTATGTGGTTCAAGGAACCAATGTAGGCAGCAAAAAAAATCTAACAACCAGAAGTGATTAAAAACGACACGTGTGTGTTATAATTGCACAATTACGCCTAAATAAGGGTTTATTTATGCCTAATTTAACTCGAAAAGAACTTGGTAGTAGATTTGCTGTTGCATAGATGAAGCATCTTTATCATCCGAGAGCATTGCAAAGGGCTTTAAATTCTTCTGGTTATACAGAGGGAAGTGTTGGTGATCCATTTATTGATGAAATGATGGGTCTATTGCGCAGGTATGAGCCTAAAGAGGACGCGTCAGAAAAAGAAAATATTTTACAGTTTAAAAGAAAGGTAATTGAATATTTTGAAATAAACACAACCACCGCTCCATCGACTCGTGTTGATTATGCGCCAGAATATCCATTAAGCGATTGGGCGTCTGGTCTTTCTTTTTACTTCCCTTCTAAATCAGGGATATTTGCCAATGATGAAGGAGATATTACTGAGTACATTGGATATCGAGCACCCTATGAAAAATTAATCTTTATTGATTGTACTGATCAAGTTGCAGACATCAATGTTGAGGTGTTAACTCAAAAATTACAAGATTCATTACGTGATTTACCATTATCAGAGCAATCAAAAAATGAATGCGTAGAGATATTGAAAGCCCAATTAACTGAAATAATTGAGGACTTTGATTTACTAAAAGAATACTCAACATTAGGTACATCCATTGAAAATAGAATGACCCCGAAGTATTTAGCTGAATTGGCGGTGCTGCGTATCTCAAAAGAAGCAGAAAGGAAGCTATTCCAACTCTTAATAAAGCAGATTGATATACTACAAAAACATACAGAACAACAAGATCCGAAAAGTAAATCAAGCAAACACAGACAGGAGGCGCATCAATGGACTCAAGCGTTAATGACTACAGTTCATGATTTCTTTGAGGGCCGAATCACATTTACTCAATTTAAATCCTCGTTTGAAACCCATTGTTCTAAAGATAAAATTAACCATTTAACTGATTATAAAAGCTATATTGAGAGGGTTTTGCAAGCTTTTCAAAAATTAATTTACAACTTTACTCACTTACAGTTTTTTAAATCCTCACCAACAACAGCTGAGTTTGTTCATGAGATAGTGGATGCTAAAGATAAACTAATGAAGCCATCTACCTATCAATTACCAATACTGTAGAAGTTTTAAGCGAAGATACAGTTAATGCACAGAGTTATCCACAGCCATTTGAGATAAAATTATATGACCGAAGAAGGAAATTTAAGAGCTAATACCTTGAAAAAAAAGAAATTTCTCTTCAAAGAGAGAACTTGTTTTTACTTGAGTCTTTGTGTGCAGATATAATTTATCCACAGGATAGGATTTGCGGAATAGAAAGTTAAGCCCCCCATGGTAAACAAATAAATTATAAAAAAACAGTCTTGACAGCTAAATTTTTATTACAATTTTTTCAGGTTACTTGGGCTTTGTTAACAGTCCTTGGTTTTGTTCAGCATCTGGGAAAAACTTCACAAAAAAAACTTTCGACAATTGCGGATTTACCTCATTTTTGCGGACAAATTCAATGGTATAACCGCATTTCTTGTAAAAGTCCGGTGCTTGAAAAGCACTGCTTACTAGATTGATGTTATTAAATCCTTTACCGGTAAAGCGCTCCTCTAAAACCTCTAACAGTTTTCGACCATAACCATTACCACGATAAGGGCTATCTACCCAGATATCATCTACGTAGACTTCAGAAAATGCAGTAAAGGCATTGATTAGGCCACAGACCACGCCTCGCTCATTCGAGAGAAGGATAGAGAAGGCTTTATAATTCACATCGATACCAAAACTTTTCTCATAAGAAATACATCCTTGCGTCATACGCTCTTCAAGTTTGGGACTTAAATTATCGACAAACTCAATTTTAATAGCTGCCTCGTATCGGTCATCTGGAAATAACTCTTTGGTATTAAAACGCAAAATATAACGCTGTTTTTGCTCTTTATCGTAATCCACTTCTTGCAGTGTTTCGCTATAAAGGCCTGAAGTAAATATTAATACCGTTTTACGCCAAAAGGCTAAAGCAGCGGTATTTTCAGGAATCACCGAAAGTTCCCAAATACCGGGATAAATAGTCCACAATTGCTCTACTACAAAACGCCCAACTCCTTTCTCTTGAAATTTAGCCAGAATAAAAAATTCGCCCATATTCCAATCAGTATCTCTTTTGCTGCCTTTTTTATTTAGTAAAACAAAACCAGCTAACTCTCCTTCCACTTTAATTAAATAAGCAGAACAAGTGGGATCTTCAAAATAATTTTTAAAATCATAACTTTCATAAAGACCATCAGCAGGACAAACCCACTCTGACGAAATAAAGCCACAACTACGTGACATCTCATAGACATAGAAGCGCGCCATATTTTGAATGAGGGGATAGTCCTTTAACGTAGCTGGGTGTAAACTAATTTGGCGTTCAAGATCGGTCATGACATAGCCCTTCAAGATTAAGGATAACGTTCTAAGTTAGGTATATACTATAAAATTGTCGTTTATCAATCCATTACAAGGAGTGTTGTATGAGTAAAAAAATTGCTGTTCTTATAGGTAGTTTACGCAAAGATTCATTAAACCGCAAAGTGGCCAATGCCCTAATCTCTTTAGCACCAAAGGAAATTATATCTGAAATTATTGAAATAAGAGATTTAGCACTCTACAACCAAGATTTAGACGATGAGCATCGCGCGCCTGAAGCCTGGACTAAATTTCGTAAACAAGTAAAAAATTGTGATGGCGTGTTATTTGTTACCCCAGAATATAATCGCTCGATTCCCGCCCCCTTAAAAAATGCTGTTGATGTGGGCTCACGTCCCTATGGAGAAAGTGTTTGGAATGCCAAACCAGCAGCGATCATCAGTGTTTCTCCAGGAGCAATGGGTGGTTTTGGTTCCAGCCAACATTTAAGGCAATCGCTGTCTTGCTTAAACGTTCCTTTGCTGCCCCAACCAGAAGCCTATATAGGCCAAGCAGGCTCGCTCTTTAATGAGCAAGGTGAATTAGTGAAGGAAGAGACTCAAAAGTTCTTTATAGCCATAATGGACGGCTTTGCTAGTTGGATTAATCTGAATACCTCAAAATAAATTTTTTACTTCATCTACCTAAATGGATTATTTGGGTAGATGTGATTCCAAACAAGAGATTCCTCTCACAAACCCTTCAAAATGATTGAATATAGTTTAAGTGGCAAAAAATAGACAAATTATTATTTTTTGATATAATTTATCTATTCCAACGTTGTAAGGTGTAAATATGAAAAATAGTGCAGCAAATACTAGGCAACGTCCCTAAAGTTTTTTTTGTAGTCTTCTCAACCGTAATCTGAGCACAGATTTTTCAGTTTACTTCGATCTGCCCCTCTCCCACGCTAAGCGCTTGAATAGTATGATAATATCCTTCGCGGGATGAGGGTTGGGGAGAGGGGAATGGAAAAATCTACGCTAAGACAACATGCTCGCGATTTACGAAAAAACAGCACTGATGGTGAGAGGCATCTTTGGTATCATCTTCGAGCGAATAGACTCGGATTCAAATTCAAGAGACAAGTCCCATAGGCACATACATCGTTGATTTTGTCTGTCTTGAAAAACGACTGATTATCGAGCTTGATGGTGGCCAACACATGGACAATCAGGTTTACGATACGAAGCGCGCCGATTGACTAACTACACATGAGTTTAAAGTGTTACGCTTTTGGAATCATGATGTCTTCCAGCAAACACCATCGGTCATCGAAGTCATCATGACCACTCTACTTTAAAGTTAATAGTATACCCACAAACATCACTCCAGTGAGGTACATTCTGGCTGTTTTATCAGTATATTTACGAGCTGACCAAATGAATCGATTTTGGCATGAATTTTAGTGCTAAGCCCACCAACACCGAGGCTTTTGTCGTAGCTGCTTCTCATCGCATCTTGATGCACTTTTACAATAGATCCATCAAGCATGTGCCATTCGTGATCGCCATCTTTTTTTTAATTCCGCCAATATTGCAGTTATATAACCTTTCTTCGACCAGTTATTATATCGGTTGTAAACACTTTTCCAGTTACCATAGCCCGGTGACAAATCACGCCATGTAGCTCCAGTTCGAAGCATCCAACATATTGCCTCCATAAACAACCGGTCATCTTTACCAGGATGGCCCTTGGGTTTTGGAAGCCATTTTTCTAAACGAGACCACATCTCATCGTCAATGACCATCCGTGACATTCCCTCTCCCCAACCCTCATCCCGCGAAGGACATTATCATACTATTCAAACGCCTAGCGCGGGAGAGGGGGCAGATCGAAGTAAACTGAAAAATCTGTGCT
>CANJQE010000147.1 GCA_947476305.1 Legionellaceae bacterium | reverse complement strand
TTTTAACACCATTAGTGATGATGCAATTAGTACTGTTGAGAATGAGTTAAATAATAGGCCAAGAAAGTGTTTAAACTATAAAAGTCCTATTGAAATTTTTAACACAAACTAGAGGCGGCAAAGTTGCGATAACTAGTTGGATCCGCCGGTAATGGTGGTGGGTCTTTCGTTTAGCTCTTACAAAACCAAAAATTTTTCATAGTCCATCCAAGGTAGATCCTCTCGGCTAGCTTCTGTAACGTTTGCTTGTTTTGGTCCTTGTTTTAGCCAGGTAAAGAATAGATCCAAATGCTCTTTAGTCCCGCAAGCGACTACTTCAACGCGACCATCAGGTAAATTTTTTGCCCAACCCCTAATTCCATATTTATTCGCTTGATCTCGTGCAGATGCACGATAAAAAACACCTTGCACAGTCCCTGAAATAGAACAACGCATACACAATTGCTGAGTCATAATTTTTTTTTATTGGTTTTCTTAACAATTAAGTTTATCTTATTTTAGAAAAAAGGGAGACAAGAATGCGTATCTGGTTTAAAGAATTTTCTGTACAACAACTTAATGAACGGGGCAAAAATACGATGTCTGACTTTCTGGATATCCAATTTACGGAAGTGGGAGATAATTATATGAGTGCTACGATGCCTGTAAATGAACGAACAAAACAACCAATAGGTATACTTCATGGTGGAGCTAATGTAGTACTTGCAGAAACTATAGCAAGTACTGCGGCTAATGCAGTTGTTGACTTAAGTCATTTTTATTGTGTGGGTCTGGAAATTAATGCCAATCATATTAGATCAGTTAGAGAGGGCCTAGTAAAAGCTACTACTAGTCCTCTTCATTTAGGGAGGAGCACCCAAGTTTGGGAGATTAAAATTCTGGATGAAGCAGGTAAAATAACCTGTATTTCTCGGATGACTGCGTCGGTAATCGCTCGCGCCTCCTAGCCAACATAAAGCTGCATTATTATGCAGCTTTATGCCTAGTTGCAGAAAATAACCGAATCATCGCATCATTAAATTGCGGAATATCATGGGGATTTCTACTGGTAAGTATATTTCCATCTAATACTGTAGGCTTATCTACCCAAACTCCCCCTGCATTTATTAGATCGGTTTTAATAGAGGACCAAGAAGTCAACTGACGTCCTTTTACGGCCATGGCATTAATAAGCAACCAAGGTCCATGGCAAATTGCTGCTATAGGTTTTTTAAGATCATTCATCGCTCGTACAAAAGAAATGGCTTCAGGAATCAAACGTAATTTATCAGGATTAACGACTCCCCCTGGTAATAATAAGGCGTCAAAATCTTTAGCATTGGCCTTATCTAAAAGAACATCCACATCAAAAGACTCTCCTTTATCTAAATGATGCCAGCCCTCCACTTTTTCTTCTGGAGATACAATATAGGTTGAAGCACCTGCTTGTTCAAGAGCTAGACGAGGTTCCACCATTTCAACTTGTTCAAAACCATTGGCGATTAAGATCGCCACCTTCATTCCCTGTAAATTATTCATATTTGCTCCTTAAGTATCGATTAACCTTCTCAGAGGATGAATATTGAGGATACTTAGATTGTATTTTTATTGAGACATCAAGAAGTGTGAAGGAATACTTAAAGTTTAATGTCTTCCTCCACACCTAATAAGAAATCTCTTAATGTTTCTTTAAAAGTAAGCTTACTAATAGACTTATACCTCCTAAAATTAATACTGTAGTTAATGCTGAAGTTTTAGGATGGAGTTTTACTCCCTCTACAAATTTTTCAGAGTACTCTTTCACACTATCCTCAACGTCCTGAATAGCATCAACACTATGTTCATAAACATTGTTGGCAAATTTCTTTCCTTCTTTGAGAAAATCAGTTTTATCTTTAAATAACTCAGTATTTTGATTAGATGTACGGTTCATGATACCTCCTTATTTTTTGTAGGTATTATTAATTTCAGCCCAGTCATCACTCAAATGTGAATGAGGTAAAATCTCATCGACAGTTAAAACAATGCCACCGCTTTTCAGTCCTGATTCAAACTCATGGACGCGCTCTTCAGGAATGCCCCAACCAATTAAGGCACCTAGGAAGCCTCCCGCAATACTACCAGCACCAGCTCCTGCTAATCCGGCAGCTAAAGGTCCTGCTATCACTAATCCTAATCCAGGAATGACTAAGCTGGTTCCAATTGCAGCAATAGCCGCGACAATACCGCCGATTGCACCACCTGTGGCTCCACCTAAACCTAAACCATCCATAGATTTATCGCCCTCTTCAAGTACTACAGGAGAACCATAATACTTTTTACGGGAATCTTCAGACATAAATACATTAATGTCATTAGGTGTATAGCCCTCATCTAAAGCCATTTGATAAGCACGTTCAGCTGCTTCTTTCGTTAAAAATACAGCTGTAGTATGTCGTGTTTTGTCTGCAGAGGTAAATTGAGTGTTCGTTGGATTGTAACGAGCATTTTCTAAATTGTTCATGATATATACTCCTTTATTGATCTACTCCTCCTTAAAGGCCTATAAACGTTGTGTTATTAACACTATTGATTCCTAACTAAATCAAATATAGACGTATTAAGTATAGACCAATAAGGAGTTTGTGATCAATTTTTGAACAAGAAGAGAGCTTTATTCTCATAAATAAACGACTTAGGGTTGAGCGAGTACTTTTTCTATGGCTTTAATTAATCGCGTCGTATCAGGTGCGGTAGTAGAAAAAAAATAATCAATTAATTCACCATTTCTATTAATTAAATACTTATGAAAATTCCATTTTGGTGCTGTCCCAAAACCTAATTTTTTCTTAGCCCATAAGTAAAAAGGATGAGCGGCTTTTCCAGAAACTACTTCTTTGGCAGTCATAGGAAAAGAGACGGCATAATTTGATTGACAAAATTGAGCTACTTCCTGTTCTGTTCCTGGTTCTTGACCGCCAAAATCATTAGAAGGAACAGCTAAAATAATTAAGCCCTGATCTTTATATTGCTCATAAAGTTTTTCTAAACCAGCATATTGTGGTGTAAAACCACATTTTGATGCGGTATTAACAATTAATAGTACTTTTCCCTGATAAGTCATCAAAGGTAAAGGGCTTTGATCTACTAATGTTTTAAAAGAATAATCATAAGCATTGTCCGTGGCTGATGTTGTATTCATTGTCATAAGACCTATAAAAATGTTATCTATTAATGCAGATTTAACGTATCGAAGAAGCGATAAAGACTTACTTTAATCTACTTTCTCAAATAAGCAAAGCGAAGTATACTTAAGGGAGCAAATGTCAATAGAACCATAAGATTAGATGTTTCTGACCAGGCAACGATGCCTTTGTATTTGACACTAGAACTACCTATAGCGTACTTTATATTGAATTTATAATAAATACTTAATACTGCATATAAATCTCACTAAATAAAACTATGTTTTTAGAACAAGGATGAAAAAATTATTTATGGACCTCTGTCTAAGAAATTCAATGAAACCTATCATCGCAATTGCCTTGTTGTTTGAAGTCAGCTCAGCATTTTCTTTTAACCTTAAAGGACATCCCTCAATGCAATTAGGGGGGTATTGGAGCAGTCAAGGTAAAGCACAACACATCAACATTCTGGACACGATTGGAGATGATTTTAGTGTAAGTACTAGGCAAGACAGTAATGTCGCTGTAGGTGCTGGGTATTTTATTGATGGTGCAGAAAAAACATCCTTCCAATTGAGTTATGGAATTAATATCTTTTATCTTGCTAAGACTTCGGTAAGTGGATACGTCACCCAAGAAAATTTATTTACCAATCTATCTTATAGCTATGATGTAAGCCATCTTCCTCTGCTTGCAGTGGCTAAAGCAACTATTAATACTCAATCGCCTCAATATGCCTTCACCGTTGATCTTGGCATTGGCCCCAATTTTATGCGTACCAGTAGCTTTAGCGAGCAAGCAATAGATGGAATATCTATTCCAGAGTATCCTTTTTCAGTACATACCACGACTACTTTTAGTGCAATGACCGGTATTGGAGTTAAGCTTAATAATCTTATAGGCCCTACTCCATTAGAGTGTGGTTACAAATTCTTTTACCTAGGCCAAGGACATTTTAGCAATAATAATTCTCAAGTAACTAATACGCTTAATACAGGGAATGATTATGCTCATGCAGTAATGTGCTCGATTACTGTTTAATTAAAGGATTCTACAATGAACTACTTCAAAAAATTAACTGTTGTTCTTTTCTGGTGGGCGCTTTGCCACAACATAATGGCTCAGAACGGGGCTTTATTCCATGTTTCTCCTACAGGCCCTACTGCCAATGTAAAAATTAGCCTTTGTCTTAATGGAAAAGGGGCTTTATCCTGTCAATATTATAATGTTTCCGCATTAAACTTAAGTATCCGTACTTTGATTCCTCATCATCGCTATCCTATTGCAGGGATTAAAATAAATACTCCTGGGTACAGAGTACTAGCAAATCAGTGTACTCCTAACAGCAATGGATATTGTTTGTTTTCAGTCAGTGATACAGTGCCCAAAAATATTTCTATTAATTCTACACAAACCGGTGTTTCAGTTGATTTAAGCACACAATTTACTAATTTTGGGCTTACTACTAATGCTCTGCCTTTTGACTGTACTTATAGTTTAGATGGCGCTATGTCCTACTCAGCCACTCTTCTAGGTACATCACAAAGTTTTAATGGCACTATAATGAATTTTGGCTCTAATGCCTCAAATACCCAATTCAATGGAATTAAGGCGAATGAGGCACAAACAGCTATTCCTTTGCCTAGCGGTCAGTTTTCAAAACTCAATATCTTAGCCACAGGAATTTCTCCTCAAACAAATCAAGATTTTATTATCACCTACACTGATAATTCATCGGTTCACTTTATAAGAAGTCTTAGTGACTGGGCTAGTTCAGCGCCTGTTTATCCTGGTGAAACTAAAGTGGTAAGTAATATGGCTTATCGCAATAACTGTGATGGAACGGAGGATGTGGGCTCATTTAATCTTTACGGCTATTCCTTTGCATTAAATAGTTCCAAGACTGTTAAAAGCATTACACTACCCAATAATGATTTTGTGTTTGTGATGGCCATGAGTCTTTTATAAATAAATATAAAAGTCTTAGAGAGCATTTGTCTACGACTATCAAGAAGGCAGTAAGTTAGGTCTTTAACCCATAGCTGTCAAGCCAAATGATTGTCATTCCCGCGAAAGCGGGAAGATGAATCATCTATGATTGTAGAACCATGCTAAATATAGAAATGGATCCGCCTACGCGGGGATGACATGCTTTGCAATAAACTAAGGATTAATTTAACCAGGGAGTTCCTCGACTTGATGTCAGGACCTCACCTTCTATTAGGGCGCAGCCCCACTCCCTGCATGGAGGGAGTGTCTATTCTGCATTGATTTTTTCTAACCTAAAAAGCCAAAAACAAACCAACAAGCAAAAGTATTGCCCACATATAAAAAATCTCTTACAGCAATCACAGCATTAACCTAATGACTCTTTTGCTGTCTATAGCTATGCTTTAAGTAAGAGGATTAGGCATTGGATGTCTTCAGCATCACGGATGGTGCAGACCACAAGGATGTGGTTCGTCTCCTCAGTTTAAGTTGTATTATGATGAGCAAAATTAAAGTAGTCCCTCCCGAACAAAATTTAGATAAAGCCTCCTATACCAGCTGTATTATTCTTACCTCCGATAAAAATATTATGTTGCAGAAACGACCTGCCACTTGGTCTACTTTTCCTAATCATCTTTGTACTTTTGGTGGATCTATTCACCGAGAAGAAACACCTTTGCAAACTATTATTCGTGAACTAGCCGAAGAAGTGGGTGCTAGTGCTCACCCTAATGAGCTAATATTTTTAGATGCCTATACTGAAGAAATCACTCAACATAAAGAAATTATTTTTGGTTATTTTTGGCATGATAAAAAATCCACTATTACGGGATGTTATAAAGGTCAAGCCCATTATATAAAGCATCTTTATGAGCTTAATGAACATCCATTAGTGGTGGATGATGTTTCTTGGCTTATTGGGCAGTGCTTTAAACGTAAGCTCATTGTATTTTAGTCAGGAATTAGGATTTTGAGTAGCGCTAATTTGCACTACTCATTTCAAAAAGGCAGGATTATAAATGCAGACCAGTTAGATATTGAGACAAAGAAGGCTCTGGTTTAAACTCCTCACTCACCGCTTTAAAGAAAGGCATTATTCTGTCTTCTGTAAGAGCCTGTACTAATTTAACGGCTGCTTCGGAGAGTGCTATGGAATCTTCTTTATTATTTGCTTTTAAAGTGCTTAAACGTTTTTGAAACTGTTCGGAAATAATTATAAGCTCTTCAATATATTTGCCTGGATCTAAAAGCCGATCATTTTCAGCTAATGCACGCACCGGTTCTTGTAAATAATGACGCAAATAATTAGCTACCTCACATTTAACATCATCGCCAGGGGTAAAAAATTTATTAGAGGAAGACAGCGGAGTTAAGGCTATTAAACCACTAACTACTGCTAATTTACGTACTTTAAAATCACAAGCCTCTTTTACAGCAACATCTTCTGGAAGTGAAAGGATGTCATTGTCATGTTCGGCTAAATAGTGTTTCGCTAAGGCTTCATTATTCCGATGAAACCAAGCTACATCAACAGGGTAACTATAACGCCCTATAGGTAAGGCCTTTAACAAAGCATCAAAATAATTAATACGAGAACTAATTGTTTTTCTTACACTTGTGATGACTTCTTGATAAGAAGCTTTTGGAAGACTGTCTATTAATTCGTTTAGTCCGAGAGCCCCAGCAGCTACTGCCTTAAAATACTCTCGAGGTTCCTGTCCGCGGAAGGATATTAAATAATTAACGTGGGCTTTTTGCTCACAAGGATCAGTTAAAAAAACATTTTTTAGGATTTGTTGATGATAGGTCAATAAATTTTGATAATCCCCGCGCATCTCATCTTCTTTTCTTCCACGCAACATAATGACCTGTTCTTGCTTATCCAGGTAACTATTAATGCTCTTTACTGCTTTATCAAGCTCCAATTGCTCTTCTACAACACTAGTTTCTCCGGCCATACTAATCCTTATTAAGATGAAATTATGTTGAACTAATAAACTATTATTTATCAAGATTGAGTTGTTTTTATAATATAAATTTAGGATTCATGCAATAACTTTTACTTTATGTATTTTTAAGTTTCATTTGCTACACTTAATAAAAATCTTATCGCCGGATGGGTATTCTCGCCCATCGTGAACAGTAATTCTTGTCGATCGTGAACACCTATTCTTGCTGATCGTGAACAGTGATTCTTGTTTGATCGTGAACACCTATTCTTGCCTGATCGTGAACACTTTTCCAAAAAAACAGGAATAGGTGTTCA
>CANJQE010000146.1 GCA_947476305.1 Legionellaceae bacterium | reverse complement strand
TTTAACACCATTAGTGATGATGCAATTAGTACTGTTGAGAATGAGTTAAATAATAGGCCAAGAAAGTGTTTAAACTATAAAAGTCCTATTGAAATTTTTAACACAAACTAGAGGCGGCAAAGTTGCGATAACTAGTTGGATCCGCCATATGCATAACTAAAGAACGGCCATTACTGACATGAAGAGTATTCACTAAATCTTCATCAGGATTGCTTGCAATAGTACTTTGTACCGCAGCAAAATTTTTATCTTTCACGGCTTGCCATAAGGCTTCTTCTGCTAGAGTCGGCATTCTTCTTTCTCCTTAAAATAAGTACTAAAATTTGTCCCATTATAGCAAAAAAGAAGAAAAACCCTACCTTTTATGGAAAAACAAATACAAATTGACTTAAATTAAATCGAAACGCTAGGGCTGTACTGTACTAGCTCGTTCAGCTCTTTGATCTTTTCAATCGATTCTTTTAAGTCTCCATCAGGATCTGATAAGCCTTCTAATTTCTTCTGTAGTACTTCAATTTTGCTAGCAAAAACCTCTCCATTAATTGTAGGTTTTATCTGCCCACAAACTTGTTCTGCCTCTGTCATTAAACGCGCATCCTCAGGACTTGATTCACCTAAATCTCTTAGATCAGATAATTTTGTCACTAAGGTTTCTAGAACGCTTGAGAGCAGCTGTTGATGTTCCTCATCTAACACTCTGCCTTCTTCATTTCTTGATTCGACTACTTGTCGTAATTGTTCTCGTAAGAAGCGAGTCCGATCAATTGACAGAGGAGTCTGTACAGGCTCTTGCCGTACTGGCGGTGAAGCTGGAATAGGTGGGGGTAAGGGGTCGGAGACTCTCATGCTTATTTTTCGTGAAGATTCAATTAAATTAATAGCTTTAGCTAAAAACGTTTCTCTTTGTTTTAATAGTTGATAGTCTTTTTCCTCTAAGGCAGGAGGTTTTACTTCTGCACTAATAACTCTAATTTCAGCCACAAATTTTTTAGTTAAATCGTCGAGCAAAGCATCATCTTGCGTTTGCAGCACTGTATTTTTATAATCGTTTAATTGACGAAGGGAATTTGCAAAGGCTGCTTGTTTTTCTGCAGGAATAGCATCTATATCCGATTCATTCAAAATACTAATCATTGTCTGCATTTGAATTCCTAAATCCTTTTTTACGGCAGCTCGACTATTTTCTAAATGAGGCATAATTTTTGCAATTTCTTGATCCCGTACCAGCTCATTAGCCGCAAGCTCTTCTTTATAATGTTGTGTTTCTGTCTGTTCTTCTACTAATAATTGTTTTAACTGAGGTATATCTTGATGCTCTTCTAATAAAGAAGAAAATAATTGTGCGTATTTTTCATCGATGCGTTTCCATTCTTCATGCTTTTCTTCTACCGCTTTATGGTTAATAGAACCATCAGGGTGAGTGGTGGGCATGGCTTGAATAGCAGAGTTCTCTCTTTGATAATCCTGTTGCAAGATAATAAATTTCTCTTTGTCCTCACTAGAAAGAGAAGGTTCCGTATGAATCAGACTAATGGCTTGATTCATACGCTCCATTCTACCTTCATAAGCCTGGCTATAAATATGAATTTGTTTTTCATGAAAAACATGATGAATTGTTTGCAATTGCAAACAGTAATACTGATAAGTCCCTATATTAATTAGTATTCTTTCTGCAATTTTCTTTTGCTCTAAAGTTAATCTGTCTACTTCTTGTTGTTTATGTTTTTCTATTGTTTTTTCATGAGCAAAAAACAGCTCCTTCTGGTATTTGCCTTGTACATTTTCTTTTTCAATTGCATCGATGAGCACTTGTTGTTTCGCAAATTGGTCATTATTCCAAAATATTTTGCGAATAAGATCAAATCGTTCTATTAGGGTTAGATAGAAAAGATAATCATGTTCAGCAATATAACGAATAGCACTAACAATTTTTGCGGAAAGTTCTAACTCATCAGAATGATTAATCACTCCATGTAGTCTTCTGGAGTTACGTAACATTAAAGAAGTGGCTTCTGAAGATATAGCCATTTGCCTGGCCAAAATAGTACTGGGATCGTTTACAATCCTTCGTAAAAGCTCCTCATGAGTTAGTTTATAAGCCATGAATGCCAATCAATCCTTGAATTATCCGGTATTTAAAATTATAGAATTGATTTCCAAAAATAGCCCATTTTATACTCATAGTGAAAATATAAAATGCATTAATTTATTGATAATACAGTGTTTATATTTTCTAAAAATTTAAAAAATTAGAAAAATATAAACATTTAGGATACCCTAGGCAAGACAATGAGTAAGGACATGTTAATTACACAAGGAGTGTTTTATGCGTTATTTCTGTATTTTTATTAGATCTTTATTATTCCTCTTCTGTTTTGAAGCTTCTGCCCAATTACCGGCCGACTATCAGAGTTTATCTGCACAAGAAAAACAAGATTTATTATGGAATGAACTTGGTAAAAGTCATGAGGTCGAGCCTTTACCTCCCTTCACAGGCAACAGTTTTAATGAAGTACTGACTAAATTAAAAGGCTTGTTCAATCTAGGCCCTAGCTTTGATCATAGCAGCGATGAATTACCAGAGGGTCGTGTCAAAGTGATTCACGCCAATGGTTCAGTAGCTAAAATTAGCTTTGTCCCCGCACCCAATCATCCTTTTACAGGGATTTATCAAACAGGAGGTATAGGATTAGCTCGTCTTTCACTCGCGACTCCCCCTGCTGACGATAATTACATTCCGGGAATGGCAATTAAATTTTTAATCTCGCAACATCCTTCTATAAATCTTCAGGTGATGAATTTGCTTGAAGGACAGAAAGAAAACTGGAATTATTTTGCTAAAGATTTCTCCAATCAAATACCCCATCCGACTACTTGGACCTTCTCTGCTATTGAAAAAATATTTGCATGGACCCGATCGCCTGCGAACAATCTACCCCTATGGCATATAGCTGCCTGGACGAATGAAGGTCGTTTTTCTGGTATTCCAGTCTATCCTGAGCGTATTTATTTTCGCCCAAGCAGTGTAGTAAGCAATCTCATTCCTGAAAACTCAAGAGAAGATTTTAGGGAATCGTTACTAAAAGTGCCAACAGGACCTATTTATGAAGTCTATGGCGTATACCGCGGCAGCGAATATCATATAGGGACTTTAGTATTAGAAAGCACTTTACTGGCATCGAACTATGGTGATAAAAATCTATTTTTTCAACATCAAAGATAAGGACAGGACTTACGAAAAGTCATGAAGAAGCAAGGATGAGAAAAGTACTGATAATATTGGTCCAATTCATGCTTTGTATTCTCACCACTTGGGCAACAGATACGTCTATGCTGCAATTACCATCACAGGCCTTTTGGATAAAAAATCATTGGCCTAAAGACATCGATTCGGGTCCACCAAAACAGTGGCGTACTAGCTCTGACTTATCCCCTCTTACCAAAGGGGGGATAAACACCCAAGGACTAGCTGCTTTACACCTCTCAGGAAGCGTAAGTCCAAGCTTAAATAGCCTCATATGGATAAAAAAGCAGGTAGGATTAAATCGCTCTGTTTATTTAATTGATTTACGCCAAGAAACACATCTTTATGTTAATGGCTTGCCGATAAGCATTTTCTTAAAAAGAGATGAAATTAATTGGGGGAAATCACCCGCAATCATTCATGCTGAAGAGCAAGCCTGGATTGAGCATTTAGCTAAGGTTAAAACACTAACAATAAACAGTTTAAGCAAACCGGTGGATGGCTTTAAAACAGCTATTGACCCCATTACCTTAGAAATCAATGAAAGCTATTCTGAAGCAAGCGCTGCTTCTAAAGCGAATCTTGATTATGTGCGAATCGAAGTACCCGATTATCACCCCCCAAGCCCCAAACAAGTCGATCAATTTCTTAATTTTTTACACAGCATTCCTAAAAATGCATGGCTACATTTTCATTGTGCGGGCGGTAAAGGTCGAACTACAACCTTTATGACGATGACCGATATTGTTCATAATGATAAACAACTTCCTTTAGAGACAATTATTCAGCGGCAAGCCCTTTTAGGGGGAATTAACCTTTTAGGCACATCTTCCTCATTGAGTGTCCAACCGTGGAAGAAAGACTACCACCAAGCCAGACAGGAATTCATTCATCTTTTTTATCGTTATGTACAAGAAGCTTATCCTAGGAAATCGTTTTCCCATTGGTTTGGTCAGCAAAAAAAAGGCGCTTATTATAAGATTTTACAAACTAAAGCTTATTACTCCGAATAATGCCTCTTGCAAAAAACAACTATCTATTTAACTATAAATTAGAATTTTTTTCCCCGTTAAACTCTATAAAAATAGAAGTTAAGACTTGTATACAACTCCAGTTAGTAAATAACCATAGCGTACATTACTTCTTATCAAATTAAACTAATTTATGCAATTTAAACTAAAAATATTAAAATCTACTTGCAAGTTTATAATCTTGCAAAAAAATCTTATCTATTTAACAATAACCTAGAAAATTTTTGTAAACGTTACGCTCTGTGCACTTAAGAATAAAAGTTAAGATGTTTTCTTGTGGAGCGTCGTCCCTGCAATCAGATGTAGGTTGGGTCAAGACCTAACCTACTTTTAATTATCAGAATTGACGTTACTAACAGGATGTTTATGAATAAGTTAAAAACACTAATCGTTGTTTTACCTCTAATGAGTACTTCTTTAGTACATGCAGCATCTCCAAACCAATTATATGCAGCTATCGATGGCGGAGTATTTCAAGCTAATTTTAATAATAGCTATTTAGATCAAACGGATGTAATCCCACAAAATATTAGTAATTCTTCCTTACAAGATGGTTATACTGGTGGATTAGCGATAGGATTTAATCATTCCCTCAATGCCTCCTCTTTTTTAGGTTTAGAACTTTCAGGTCATCTAGACTCTAACTCTGCTTTATTTCAAAGCGGGGCATCCACTACTGCTTTTTCTGATGAAATCAAAATGCGCCATCATGTTGATTTAACAGTTATTCCAGGAATAATGACTCTAGGCTCCTTCTTTCCTTATTTAAAATTAGGCCTTTCTTATGCTTCCATTCGAGATGATTTAACCTCTCCTGTTGGTTATAACCCAGTAATGACGCAATATCAGAGCAATAAAAGTATCTATGGCTTTGCCGCTGCTTTAGGTGTGAAACACCCCGTTGGTGAGCATTTAGGTCTATTTGCCGAAGCGAACTATCATGATTATGGGAATATAAATCTCAGCAATTTTCAAAACTTCTCCGCGACCTATACTCACTCAGCTCGTTTATGTTCCTATGGCTTAGTAGTTGGTGCAGCCTACGCTATTAATGTCTAAATGGAGGTAGAATATGAGCTACAAAATACTTCCACTGCTGCTGCTTTGTATACAAACCAGTTATGCAGAAGAACGGTATAGTACTAGTGAAGGAACCTACATTATACCGGATTCTAATGCGGCCTGGTCTCTCACTAATGGGCCTAAAAAGGTACATAATAATTTAATTTTATTTCAAGCCTTTGATAAAAAAAAACCACCTAAAACCTGCGAAACACCTGCATCCTTAGCCTGCGTTTATGGTTTAACCAAACAAGTAACTGGCTGTCCTATTAAGGGAACAACAGCTTTGCCTACTGGTGGTTGGGGTGCTATTGCCGTTGTAGAAGCTTATCATAATCCTCATGCAGAAAAAGATTTGAAGATCTTTTCAAAAGAATTTGGTTTACCACTGTGCACTAAAGCTAATGGATGTTTTTCAGAAGCCTATACTACGGGTAATCTCCCTCCCCCAGATAATGCGGCTGCAGCAGATGAACATGTCCTTGATATTGAATGGGCCCATGCCATGGCTCCGAAGGCGAAAATTATTATGGTGGAAGCAAAAGATGAATCCTTTGCAGAACATATGAAAGCCATACGTTTAGCAAGTGAGAAAGTCAAAGATGCGGGCGGTGGTTTGGTTTCAATTAGTTGGAGTATCTCTGAGTTTCCCGAAGAAAGAGCTTACGATTCCTATTTCCAAACACCTGGTATTGTCTATATTGCCAGTAGTGGTGATTATTCAGCACCCGCCCGTTATCCCAGCACCTCACCCTATGTTATTTCAGCAGGAGGAACTAGTGTTATCCGTGATGTACAAGGTAATTTCATGATGGAAACGGCATGGAGTACCAATCCTGATTCCCCTATTGGGCAAAAATCTGGCGGTAGGGGCGGACCGAGTTTATATGAACCACGTCCAGCATTTCAAAATTCCGTCATGCGTATTGTAGGTGGAGCCCGAGGAACGCCCGATATTTCCTTTGACGCCAATCCACAAACAGGCGTTTGCGTTTACTCAACCGTTCAGGCGGCTGGTTAAAAGATGGCGGTACCAGTGTAGCCGCGCCCGCTTTAGCAGGAATTATAAACTCAGCAAACCGTCGTGCAAAATCAACCCAAGAAGAACTCACTTATATCTACAATAATGCCATGAAAAATTATCATACCTATTGGCATGATATTTTAGAAGGAAACAATGGTTACCCCACTTAGGTGGGTTATGACTTTGTAACTGGTTTGGGAAGTCCTTTAGGTTATAAAGGAAAATAAAGTTACAAATTTGATTTTTTGTAGCCTGGATGGGGCGTAAGCGAAATCCAGGCTACAACATTATAATAGTGCGATCAAAAATTATCATGTCTATTGGCGCCTCACCGTCAGAGCGCTGCTCTACGGCGGTGAGAAAAATCATGGTCAGCTGCTTTGCTAACTTTTGGCAGCGCAAAAAATAAAGAAGGGAAGCGCTCCAGAGGCTTTTCCCTAGCCAGTGGATCTTTAATTTTCACTGCAGGAGTGGGTTCTACTCTAGCACTAAGAGAGCTACGTGAAGCTGCAGCTGGCTTACGAAAGACTGAAGGTAAAGTAAGACGACGGGGTTCTGGTTTTACAACCACCTCTTCTGGAGGTATTAAAGCTTTTTTAACTCCCGCTAGATCACCATCAAATATTAATTTAATGATCTGCTTTGCTAACTCTTCATTCGCATTGAGTTGCGTTAATAAAGCATCCTCATAATAGCCATTTTGCCATAGTAATGCTGCAGCGCGTGGGATAAATTTTGAAGACATTTTTATTAAGGCAAGTAAGGTCTTACTCTCTAAAGCGCCATTTAAATTATTGGTCATTCCTAGAGAAACAAATAAGGCTAATAAACGCAGCTGATTAGCCAAGGGCACATAACGAGGAACGACTCTAGAAAGTACATAAGCTACAATCGCAGTAGCAATATTAGCTCTAATTTCCTCATCAGCTAGGCCTTGATGCGCAAAATACATTCCTAAAACGGCACGAGCTAAAATAGAATTATGCATTTTAGAGCCAGCAGCGTGTCGCCTGTTTTTGAGAAACCTGCCGGGACATCCAAGTCCCCGGCAGGGACAAAAACAGGCGACAAGTATGCCTCCGGCGGCCCTGGCCGTCCTGGTCCCCCTTGATTTTGATCCCCCTTCGGGCCTCAAAATCTAC